>JAKLEG010000209.1 GCA_022703175.1 Myxococcota bacterium
GAATCAACGCCAGCGGTGGCCACCCATGGGTGAATGCCAATAGCGACGTACACGTGTGGTAGGTGGCCAAGTTTCGCGAGCCTTTCCCAGGAGTCCACGTCGTAGGCTGGTGCGATGATGGTGCTGACGCCGCGGGCGCGCGCCCGAGTTAACACGTCGGTGAGATGTGTCCACAACGGCGGTGTGGTGAGATGGCAATGGGTATCGACGAGGACCATAGACATGCGTTCGATGTGTCGCGCGCGTGCGGTCCGGAGCTAAAATGCGCGCAAATAGGTGATGCGGATCTCCAACACGTCCCGCGTCAGTTCGTCGGCCAAAAAGATAATGGCTTGGCCAAAACTACCGCCCAACGCCACGTCACCGCCCACGGCTTTGCGGTCCCACCCGAGATCTTCAATCCAGGTGGCTTCCCCGTGAGGTCCGACGCTGACGCCGCCTGGCAGTGTGAGGGAGGCGAGCAGACGTGCTTGGAACATCTTGGCGGCGCCTTTGGTAAACGGCAGGTACAGCACGTTCCAAGATTCGGCGTTGATGAAACCATCGTTGTACAGCAGGTAGAGTTGCGGCAGGAGGTCGGCGAACTTGGTGTGGCCGCCGGTCACACCGCTTTTCCAGGCCAGGTCGACGCCCAACTGTGGGTTGACCTGCAAGTTGCCCAGGTGCCAGTTGGGGCCGATGTCCAACTCGGCAAATTCAGGGAACCGCCCATTTTGCCCGCGAGTCTGGCCATGCACATCCACCATCAACCCAAGCACGTCGTTTATGCGGCGCTCATGGTACAGCCAAGGATGCAGGGCAAAGCCGTCTTCGAGGTCCACGCGTATGAGCGTCTGGTCGCCGGCTGGCGTCGTGGCAGTGGGCGGCGCTTCAGTCGCTTGAGCAAGCAGCGTGGCCATGACCAACGAACTGGCGAGGGATATCATTTGACGGCCCCTGAGCTGAGACCACCCACCAGGTGGCGTTGGAGTGTTAGGAACAGAATACAGACCGGTAGACTGACGACGATGGAGCCTGCGGCGAAGGCGCCCCAGTCGGCCCCATAGGCCCCGACATGCCGATAAAGCGTCACCGGCAGTGTGAACTTCTCTTCACGAGATAGGAACGTTGCGGCCAAGACGAACTCATTCCACGCCCCCAAAAATGAAAACAGCGCAGTCACTGCGAGGGCCGGGCGCACGAGCGGTAATAGGACTTGATAGAACGTGCGGACGCGGCTGGCGCCATCGATCAGCGCCGCTTCATCGATATCAATAGGGATGGTGTCGAAGTAGCCCTTGAGTGTCCACACGCAGAACGGCAGTGAGGTGGTGGCATAGACGAAGACCAGGCCAACCACGGTATCGACGAGCCCTAAATGATTGGCGATCAGGTAAAGCGGCACGATCATCATCGTGCCCGGAAACATTTGGGTCACGAAGAAGCCCACCATCCCCAAGCGATGGCCGGGGAACTTGAACCGAGAGAAGGCATAGCCGGCGCTGGCTGCAAACAGCAGGCCCACACCCGTGGCGGCGCCAGCGACGATCAGGGAGTTGATCAACTGTCGACCAAAGAGCCAACGGCCTTGGGCGTCGTGGGTCGACACGAACGTGCGCAGGTGATCGAGCGTCAGGTTCGCCCAATCGGGAGTGACCACGGCGGAGAAACCTGGGGCGCGGGAGACCGCCATCACCACCACTGCGTACACCGGGAATAACGCTATGATGCTCGCGACCCCCAGGGCCGCGTAGGCGAGCAGACGCCAGAGGAGCGGAGGGCGGTTCATGAGCGGGCTCCTTGGCGGGCGCTCAGGAGACGCCGCGTGAGAACCGTGTAGAGCGCGAGAATGACAAAGATGATGGTGGAGTAAGCTGCCGCGTAACCATAGCGACCGTTGCGTACGAATGCCCAGCGATAGGCTTCGGTGACCAAGATATCGGTGCTGCCTTCAGGTTGCCCCTCACTCACCAAGAACACGATGTTGAACATGTTAAATGTCCAGATGGTCCCCAGCACCACGGCGGGAACCAGCGCCGGGCCTACCTGCGGCAACGTGACTTTAAAGAACCGTTGGATGGCACTGGCACCGTCCACCCGTGCGGCGTCGTAGAGGTCGGGAGGAATAGCCTGCAGCGCGCCGAGTACCGTGACCATCATGAACGGGAAGCCTAGCCAGACGTTGGTTGTGAGGTTGGCGCAGAAGGCGGGCCAGAAGCTGTCGAACCAGTGCACGGGGGGTAGTCCCATAGCTTCGAGCAGCGCATTGATGGCACCAAACTGAGTATTGAACAGGCCTTTGAAGATGAGTGCCGTGATGTAGTTGGGGATGGTCCATGGCAGGATCAACAGCACGCGGAACAGGGCACGGCCCTTAAGCCAACTCGGCGTCAACAGCAGCGCCAAGCCGAAGCCCAGCAACAGGTGCAACGACACGTTGGCGAAGGTCCACAGCACTGTGACCGCCATCGTGAAATAGAAACTCAGCGGGTGGGTGATTGGATATTCCTGTGCCGCGATGATGCTCGTGAAGTTGGCGAATCCCACAAAGCGGATTTCGCCGGGGCCAAAGGCGAAGAAGCCGAGGCCAAGTCCCATCAGGAAGGGCACGCCGACCAACAGCGTCATGCCAATCGCGGTGGGGAGCAGGAAAGCATAGGCGGTGCGTGCCTGGACCAGGCGCGATAAGAGACCCGTGGGTGTGCGCCACAGCGCGACGGTCAACACACCCGCAAGCGCGAGCAAGATCACGAGCACGTAGGGGGCGGGGTTGGCCTCGGCCGGCAGCGGTTGGTTCAGCAGCCGAACGCGTGCTGCGGCTTCTTGGAAGGCGCGCTCAGGAGACAGAGCCCCCCGGGCGATTTGACGCAAGGCCTCGTTGAGCGGTTCCCATACCAACGCGGTCAGCGGCGCGGTGGGCATCGGCACGGTGTTGGTCAGTTGCTTGCGGAAGACCGGGAGCGGCCCGTTTTGAAGGTCGGGGTCGTCATAAAGCGCGCGATTGGCCACCGGTTGGCCTGCGCCTACTGCTCGGCGTCTGGCGCCAGCGTCACTGACGAGGAAGGTGGCCAAGGCGCGCACCTCGGGCCGAGCCCGCCCTTTGGCAAGAAACAACGCTTCGATGGTGGAGAGCGGTTTGGCGGGTGTGCCGTTGGCACTCAGGATCGGCAACGGTGTCAGCGCATAGGGCAAATCAGGGCGCAACTCGGCGATGAACCAAGGACCATTGACAACCATGGCAGCTTTGCCTTGGTTGAACATCTCGGTGACCAAGGCGCCATTGGCGTCGCTGGGCACCAGCTTCTTTTCCACGGCAAATAGGCGCAAGAGCTCGCCCGAGCGGGTCGCCGCAGGCGAATCGAAGCGGACGTCATTGGCGTCAGCGGTAAGGAGTTCAGCGCCTGCGCCAAAGAACCACGGGGCGTGGAAGTAGAACTCGGCGAGCGGGTAGGCCAGACCAAATCGTCCATCGCCGGTGAGCTTTTCGGCAGTGGCGATCAGGGCATCCGTGGTGGCGGGAGGCTCCGGTACCTGGTCGGTACGGTAGAACAGCACCAGCGTCTTGAAGGCCATCGGCCAACCCCAGCTCTTGCCGTCAGGGCCTCTTAGCGGTGCTAACGTCTCGTCCAAGAACTGTTGTGCCGACAGCGGTTCGGGCACGGGGTCGATGAGATCTCGCTTAACCATGTCGCCCAGTTGGTCATGGGCCGCAATGAACAGGTCGGGGCCATGCCCTCCGGGGATCGCCGCGATGAGCTTTTGCTGGTAGGCGCCGTAGGGCACGGCCAATACGCGGATCTGAATCTCTGGGTGCTGGGCGCGAAAATCATTCACGGCAGCATCGAGGGCGAGAGCTTCGCCGGCGCGATAGCTATGCCACACGACCACTTCACTGTCGGCGGCGTGAGCGGGCAAAGCGGCAAAACAGCAGAGTAGCGCAACGCCCCTGGCGACTGCGCTCACGACTGCGCTCCTAAGGCCCGGCCGGATTCGGCGTCAAACAAGGACAGCTCGTCGAACCCCAAGGTGATGCGGGAGCCAGGCTCAAGGGGGTGTGTTTGAGAGGCATCGAGGCGGGCGACCAGCGGGGCATCGCCGACGCGTGCATACAAAAAGCCATCACTGCCGGTGCGTTCCACCCAGTCGATCTCGGCTTCAACCGCGTGCGTGCGCGGCGACAGGCAGAGAGCCTCGGGGCGCACACCCACCCACACCTTCTCGGGGAGCGGTTGGGCGGCGGCATCGGCAGCAGGTGTGAGCTTGAAGCCGTTGCCGAATAGCTCGGCACCGTTGCGGGTGGCAGCGAGGAAGTTCATTGGCGGGCTGCCCAAAAACTCAGCCACGAAGCGAGTGCGCGGGCGTTGGTAAACGGTAAGGGGCGCCCCCATCTGTTCGATAGTGCCTTTGTTGAGCAGCACCAACCGGTCGGCCAAGGTCATCGCTTCATGCTGGTCGTGGGTCACGTAGACCATCGTAGCCTTAAGCCTGCGGTGCAATGCGGCGATCTCGCCACGCATCCGGCCTCGTAGCGCTGCGTCTAGGTTGGAGAGTGGCTCGTCGAAAAGAAACGCCTTGGGTTCGCGCACGATCGCCCGTCCCATGGCCACGCGCTGACGTTGGCCTCCTGACAGGGCTGCCGGCTTGCGATCGAGCAAGGGGTCGAGCCCCAGTTGCTGCGCGACCTCGTTCACCCGAGCTTGGATGAAGGCGGGATCACGGCGGCGGACCTTCAGCGGGAAAGCGATGTTTTCGCGAACGCTCATGTGCGGATAGAGCGCGTAGGATTGGAACACCATCGCGATGTCGCGATCGCCTGGGGCTGTTTGGGTGACATCGTTGCCATCGATGCGCACACTGCCTTGCGATGGCTCCAAAAGCCCGGCGATCATCCGCAACAGCGTGGTTTTGCCGCACCCCGACGGGCCGACCAACACCACGAATTCACCATCGTTGATGGTGAGCGACAGCTCATTGAGAACCACGGTATCGCCATAGCGTTTGGCGATCTTGTCCAGCGTGATGGTGGCCATTCAATTCAATCCTTAGCTCGGTTCCGAGTCGGTCGTATTCCAGGCGAGCGTGACAACAAGCTCGCCCTCGCCGGGGGGGACAAAGAGGTAGCGGTTGGGTCGCGACTCGTAGGTTATCTCCGTGTGGTTTTTTATGAGTAGTTTGTACTCGTACAGACCTCCGACCGGCAGGTTTAGCGTGGTGATGAGCGTCTCGGCCTCCGGACGCAGCGGGCCCGAGGCTTGCGGTGGTTGCCAGTTGCCCAACTCGGTGCCGAGGCCGGTGAGATACAACTCACCTTTCGGGAGGTTTTGCGGTTGAACTGAGAAGTGCACAAGACGAGCCCCAGGCACGGGAGACAGCAGTCTCGCCATGTAAGCCAGGGCAGGTTGGGTGTCGGCGACAAAGGTCACGATTCGTACAGTATTGGGTGCGACCGTGAGGGACTGCAGGGGCGTTGACGTCTGAGTGGCGACATCTGTGCCGGTAAGCTCGGCCAAGGCTGGGAGTGCTACCGTGATAGGCGCGCGTTCGTGGTTGATCGCGACCAGCGCCGCTTCAGCCTCGCTGATGCGCAACCAAACCAAGCTGTTCGGACCAGCCTGCACCAGGCGGGTGGCGCCTGCGGCAAGGGCGGTGTGGGCGCGACGAGCCGCCAAAAAGTGTCGCAAGGTGGTGGTGAGGGCCAAGCTTGCAGGCTCGTCTGGCTCCGGAAATCGCATGTCACCGCGATTCTCGGGATCGGTGACGCCGGTGAGACCCACTTCGGTCCCGTAGTTCAGCGCTGGCACGCCGCGGGTGGCGAGCAGGAAGGTAAGCGCTTCTTGAACGTGGGAGATGTCGTCGTGGCAGGCCGAGCGAATGCGTGGCAGATCGTGGTTGTCCAGGAAGGTCACCAGGCGATTCGGATCGGGGTAGGCGCGATCGGCAAATAACGTTGCCCCGAGCCGGCCCACGGGCGCCGCGTCGCAAAAAGCGTCCTTCATTGCATAGTGCAGGGGGAAGTCGAGCACGTGGGAAAAGCCGCCCGCCTGTTGAGCGGCGGCCAGCTTGGCCGGGTCGCCTTCGAAAATCTCCCCCAGCAAGACAAAGTTAGCGCCGGCATGCACTCGCATGTCATGGGTGAAACGCCGCCAAAAGGTATCGGGGACGTGCTTGACTGCATCGAGGCGAAAGCCTGACGGGTGGAAAAAGTCGAACCAGGCAAAGCTCTGGGAGCGCAAGAACTCATAAACCGGCTCACGTTCCTGCGCCAGGTCCGGCAAGCCGTGAACGTCGTGCTCGGTCAACTCGTGGGGGTCGTTCCAATCATTGATGCGGCCTTGGTTGTGAAAGTACTCGGGGTGCTGTTCGAGGAGCGCTGCGCCATAGCCCACGTGGTTCAGCACCGTGTCCAAGAGCAGCCGCATGCCTCGTCGATCCAGCTCGGTCTTGAACGCGCGAAACTCCTCGGGGGTACCAAATTGGGGATTCAGCGTCGCAAAATCGCTGACCCAATAACCATGGAAGGCGCCGTGCCCAAAGAACGGCTCACGGCGGCTGGCCAAAATGGGAGACAGCCACAAGGTGGTGACGCCTAGTGCTTGCAGCTCATCCAGGTGTGCCGCCAAGCCCTTGATATCGCCGCCATGCCAGGCATGGGGGTCGTTGCGATCCACGTCCAGGTCATTGGTCGGGTCGCCGTTGGCAAAGCGGTCCAATAGCACGAAGTAGATCACCTCGGGGGTGGAGGGGGCTGCGCTTCCCACGGTGGCTTCTGCCGCGTGACTTGCGAAGAACTGGTCCAACAGCACGGCCACGCGCTCCGCGATGCGGGGGGCCACGGTGCGCAGGGCTTCAAGCTCGCGCTCGTGATCAAACTCCAAGAGTGCGGCATTTTCGAACTCTTCCTGTAACCGATCGTCAGGAGCTTGATCTCCCTCTAGCGTGATGCGGGTGACCACCCGGTAGCGATATCGGCCATTCAGCTGCGAGAAGAAGCGCACCTGGCTTTCGATGAGCAGCACTGGCGTGTGAGGCGAGGCGGTGTGCAGTAGACTCAGGCGGCGGGCGCTGGCCGTTTGCGCTGCGAGTGGTGCCAAGGACTCTGAAGGCAGCAGGTGTGGGACCAGGCCACGCTCGGTTAGCAGTGGCTCCACATGCTGTTGCAACAACGGCGTTAGGGCAGCGGGGGCCGTCGCACTTTCATCCGCAAGCCACAGCACCGTTAGGTGGGTCGGTTCGTTGAGGCGCACCACGGGCCGTTGCGGCAAACAGGCCGCAAGTCCAATCAAGAGGGGCAAGGATCTCAAAACCATGCTTCAGCCTCGATAGCGACGACAGAGTGCCAATGACGATCGTTGGTGTCGGGGAACTGGGTGTACTGATCGAGCGTTGCCGCAAAACGATTGGAGAAGGCGTTATGCACGTTGGAGTGCTGCAACCCATACAAAAAGCGTAGCGACGGGCGATTGTAGATGCCCTTGCCCAACGGGTTTAGGATCAAGCCGCCTTTGCCCTGCCAGGTGGTGCGGGTGTCAGTATCGCCGTATTCGAAGCCACGCGTATCCACGACGCCTGCGCTGTTGTAAAACATCGAATCGTAGTGCTCACGGAAGGCGCGGCCATTTAAGGATTTTTCGCGCGCCAGCGACGACTCGACAAGCACGTGGATCGTGTCGCTTAGGTAGACCTGCAGTCGCAACACGGTGGAGGCGATGTCGCGATTGTAGTCGCTCGGCGCCAGCGAATTGTCGCCATCTAGGCTGTGGCCATACAGGCATGCCCAGACGGCATCGAGGCGCTCGGGCCAAACGACGAGCTGCATCTCGTTGCCCACCAGAAGGTCCGTGCGTTCGTCGGTAAGGGAGCGGACGTACAGCGTGTAGTCGCTGCCTTGGTAGCTCTCGGTGACAAAACTGTCAGGATGGCGCCGGAGATAGCTCGCGTACAGGCTGTTCCACTTAAGCGGGCCCAGCTGCCCAAAGCCCAGGTAGGCAACGGCTTTGAAAGAGGTTGAGGCGCGCGCCACGGGCCGTGTGGCGTCATCTCGGCCAAACAGTTCGGCTTGCCCAGGATGGTTGTCCAGATAGTGCTGTACGACTTCGCCGCGCAAAAAGTCCTCATAGTCGAGGTCGGGGGTGTCGTGGGGTGCAAAGCGATTTCCGGCCACCTTCGGTTCGTAGTAGCCCTGCCCGCCCAAACCCATTTCCAAGGCGCCGGTGAGCCGCACCCGTAGAGTTCCGCCGGCAGTGAGGATGGTGCTGTAGTGGCTCAGATCGGCGGTTTTTAGCGTGCTCGCGGCGCCCTGGCCGGTGGCGCGCAGGAAATAGCCGGCATCGCCCGTGCCTAACACCAGCTCGATGGGGCCGTGGTCGTAGCGGCCACTTAAGCCCACCGTGTCAAACAGGACCTGTGCCGGCTTCATGTCGTACAGACCCAGGTCTCCCATGTAAGTGTCGAGAGTGCCCAACTGCCAGGTGACGTGGTCAAACAGGACGTTGCCTGCTTGCACATACATTTGGGTGACGCGATAGCTGCCGAGCCAGCCATTTTCGGTATCGGTGTTGGCGAACGAGCTACCTTCGATCTTGGTGTGCACGCTGGCCCACACGGCCGTGCTCTGGGGCGTGCGTTCAAGTAGGTCCAGCTGGAGCTCCAACGCCCCCCAGGGGCCTTCGTTCAACAAGCGGCCGTAGAGGTTCCAATAGCCCAACCGCGAGTTACCGCCCTGAAAATCGGGGCGGGTCATGATGCGGAAGTAGCCGCCCGCAGAGAACCGGTCGGCCTGGGATGCAGCGTAGGCCGGTGGTGGCGTGAACGCGGTCAGCGCAAAAAATGAACCAAACACCAGGGGAACAACGCGCATGGTGAACCCTACGGTTGGGCTTGGAGAATGACGATACTTCGAGGCGTGGCCGTGTAGCTTGGCTCGGTAAGGATCTCTGGGGTGACGAGCGTGATGTTGGCCGAGCGTTTTAGGTCGGCGTCAGGATGGTCGGCAAAATAGCCGCGCAGGGCTTGGTCGTCGTTGGCATAAGTTTCATCGAAGTACCACTGGGTGTCGAGCAGACGCTGCCAAGCGCCATCTCCCGGCAACGTGAACGGTACGCTGGCATTCTCCAGGTTGATCAAAATGAACAGCTGCGGCCCGCGCGTGGCATCGTAGTAGTGAATGGCCACGTGCCGCGTGCCCCAGTCGGCAGGCTGCATGTCGGTGTTCTGGTCGGTTTTCCATGCGAACGGCGCGGTATTGTCGTAGCGATCGGGTGCAAACGCATAGGCGTGGGTTTTGCGAAAACGAATCACCTCGCGGACGAAATCATGCATGCGGTGCCGCTCATCGTACGATTCCCATGCGCCCCACGAGAACCAGTTGTTGGGGTTATCGGCGCCATCGGAGTAGGCGTTGTT
>JAKLEG010000021.1 GCA_022703175.1 Myxococcota bacterium
GACCATCCCAACGCCGACAAGGCCGTGTGGCAAGCTCTCGTCGACAAGCTCGGCAGCATCTATGCCGCCCCCTCCACGCGCACGGCCGGCCTGGATAAGCTTTTGGTCGAGCTGAACACCCGCATCCCGCGCAAAGCTGCTACACCGGCGGCGGCACCTCCACGCAACCCCAGAATCCGACCGGTCCAGGTACGCCAGCCGTTACCGTGCTCACCGGCGGCCCGCTCAGCCCCACCGGTGCGGCTGTGCCGTTGTTCCCGCAACGTTTCACGGGGCCCGCCAAATTTGAAGGCGAGATTTCTATCGACCCGAGCCTCTTGGCTGGCAAGTTTCGCGGCGTGAGCGCCGACAAGTTCGGCACCACCACGGTCGAGTTGCCCACGGGTGGCACCTACAACGTTCGCGACATGCACTACGTGCTCAATGATCAAGGCGATGTGGGCATGCGCTTTGTGCCGGTGGCCGACCACCAAGACATCACCTTGAAGGACGGCACCACGGTTCCGGGCCACCAGGTGATGGACAATTTCTTGCGAAAAGCCATGGGGCTGCAAGCCAACGAGCGCCTCTTCTCGTTGATTGCGTATATGCATCCTGAGGAGAACAAGGGCGGCCTCAAGGAGCTTGCCACCACCTTCCTCAAGACCGAAGGTGGCCAAACCCATCTTGGCGCTTATATCGGCAACGGTCGTACCACCAACTCGCCTGAGGGCTACCACAACAACGTCTGGAAGGTAGATGGCTATCCGGCCAACGTGCTCATGGTGTCGTTGGATGGGGTCCCGCAGGCCACGCTGAACGAAAACGGCTTCATCGCCGACGCGGTGTTGAACAAGGGTGTGCAGTTCCCGCCCGACTACAAGAAGGACGTTTACCGCACGGTCGATCTGGCCACGACGTTGCAGTTCTACCACGACTGGATCCGCGACGCCGCGTACCTGAAAAACGACAGCACCTGGCACACCTACTGCGCCGAACACAAAACCATCGTCACCAACGTCATGTTGAACGTGCCGCATAACGAAAAGGCGTTCAAAGAGATCTGGGGCGACACCGACGGCGCCCAGCTGTTCGCCGAGTGCAAGGCCAAGTTCAAGGCTGCCACCGGCGAAGAGATGAAAGAAACCGACTTCGAGCCGCTGTGGAAGAAAGATGGCATCACCAACCCGACCCAAGAAAAGAAAGTGGGCAAGGGCTTAGCCTGGGCGCCCGAAACCACAGCCGACCTGGTGTGCGATTTTGTCGAGAGTTACGCGAGCTTCCGCGATGTCGGCTCGGCGGCCACGGCAAGCATCGTGTTTGGCTTTAAGGATACCGCGGTCGATCGGATGGGGATCACCGAACAAGCGTTCTTCGAATTGGCGCTCCCTATCGTAAACCGCATTATCGTCGCCGACGCGATGTGCTCCGCCGCTGGCAACGCGGCCATGCTCGAAGGTTTCATTAAGAAGACGCAAGGCACCTTGTACGTGGCGCTAGGTGGCAACGTGCAGGACTTGGCTCCCACAGGTACGCCCAACCCGGCCATTATGGGCCTGGTCGAGAAGTGCTTTGTTGGGGTTAAGGCGCAGGCCGCGGCGCTGGCCCAACAGCAATCGGTTAGCAAGGACGATGCTTGGCGCTGGCTCCAGGCCGAGATGCGACCCGACTTGGAAAAGGCTCGCGAGCAGGCAGTGGCCAACCCGAACTCCGACGTGCAATTCTACTCGCCGCCCGCAGCGCCCTACCGCGTTGCCACCGGCATCCACGAAAGCAACAAGTTCGTGCACGTCAAAGTGCTGTGCACGGCCATCGACATCAACAACGCCAAGTTTAACTAGGCGCGGTTTCCGCAAACCTTACTCAAACGTATCGACGCGCAGAGGCAGGCTCGGCTTGCCTCTACCGTTGGTATGGTGTGGCCGCGCGTCAGCAAGCGCTGGTGCGGCTTTGGGAGCAGCCGGGGAAGGTCTACGGATGGCAATGACTACGGCAACGGCGTGATGCGCGGATTCTCGTCTTCGTCGTGACCCACCGGGCCTTCTAAGCGCGGTGCGTTCAAGCGCAGCACTTCGTAGGCCACGCGGTTGCAGTACTGGGTGTTGCGTGACAACGACGAGTAGGTGAGGAAACGCACCGGGGCTTGATGCTTAGCCGAATCGGGTACTGTGGTGCGGTGGTAGCGATTGGCCGCGATGTCGTGCAGCAACGCCGCCAACGCCGCGTCGCCCGCGCCGCTGGTACTACGGAGACGATCGGGGCCACCCATGTAAGGGTGTGCGTGACTGAAGATTTTAAGAGGCTGCTCACAGTCGTTGCGCCTGAGCAAGCGACTAAACTCGTAGCGGTTGTACTCGGGAATCGACTTAGAGTGGACTTCGTCGCGGGTTTCGCGCTTGACGCTGTCGTCGGTGTAGCCGCCCATCGTTAGGCCTCGCGGCCCTTCGGTGATCACCACCGCGTCCACCCAATCGAGCAGCATCTGTGCCGACAACAAAACATCCGGTTCACCCGTAAGCGCCTCGGATTCGTGCGCGTTCATCGCCGCCACCGTCACGTAGCGTTGCATCACGTCGCGCACCAAGTCGCGCTTGGCCCGCACCAAGTTGGCCGTCCCCAAACCAAAGGCCACGGGCACGCCTGCGTTCTTGGCAATCTCCATCGCCTTGAGGGCCGCGTGATAGATGGGTCGGTTTGGGTTGGCCAAGCAGTACAAGCTCGTTACCAGCACCGCGGCCTTGGCCACGACACTTTCAGGCACCGCATCGGCCGGATAGTCACCCGCCACCCCGGGCGCCACACCAAAACAACGGTCGTCGGGGGTGATGTAGGTTAGCGCCGCCCCCGTAGAGCCATCCATCGGCACCACATAGCTCAAATCCACCGCTTTGGCAGTTTGCGCGACGTAGGCAAACCCCGGGTCACCCACCGTGATAGTGCGCGACATGGCGCCCAATAGCACCGCCGGTTCGCCTGATAAGTGCGTGAAATTATTGATGGTATTGGCCACCGTCCCACCCGCGGCATAGGCCCGCGGTAGCCCTGCGCGGTCGAGTCGAGAGAGCACGGTTTGGAACTCAGCCTCGGAAAGTTGAATCGACTCACCAGGCACGAGGCCGATCTTTTGCGCCAACTCGACGCTGCCTTTGACCTCTAAGTCCACCAGGATTTCATCTAAGCCGACCACGTACCAGCTGCGTGGAGCTCGATATTCCGCAGGCTCGACGGGGCACGCCTTTTTGGACGTTACCGGGAAGTAATGCTTCGCAATGCGGTTGCCGGGGAAGCGCAACGGACGACTCCCAAAAATCGGATTAAGCATTTATTCCCGGGGGACGGCAAGAGCGAAGATCTCTCCTTTGGGCGAGGGTTGGCCGAGATCAGGAGTAGGAGGAGCCAAACCTGTTTAGGCTTGATTCAGGCCTGCGGCCGCAACCATGCCACTGACCCAGCCAGCCACCGAGGTCATGCTGTTAATGCAGGCGGCGAGCGGATTGGCGTCGAGCATGACGTCTTTGGGGTCGAGCCTCAACAGGGGCGAACGCAAGAGCGCCGGATTGGCGCCCGACCAATCGTTGTCGTTGGTATTTGCCCAGCGGTCGTGGATGCAGATCAAGGCCTCGCAGAACAACGGATAGGCGGCGATCTTTTTCTTAAAATCGGCCGCGTCGGCGAAGGCCAACGTACCGGTTTGATAGGCGCCGAGGACGGCATGGGTCTCGTAAGCCAACTCCAACAGGAACGCTTTCGCGAGGGGATCTTGAGGCGCGGACGTCTTGGCCACGTCCTTCAAGGGGTCGGTGAGTTTGCGACGCTCTTGAACGTAGACGTTGTTGGCATCGCTCATGTCAATCGGCACGCCCTCCAACTTGACGCCGCGTTGACCCGCGGAGTCGATGATGGCGTTGACCTGCTCCCGAGCCGCGTCGAGGTTCTTAGAGCGCATCAACTCGACGAGGGGTTGATAGCCGCTTGCCAGGATGCGCTTGACCGGCATCATAAACACGCGGCCTTTGCCGTCAGCACCGCGTAGCTTGTCGAGTGATTTGCGGAGGGCCTTTGGGTCGAGGTCCTTCAAGGTCGGGTCGTTAGGGTCGAAACTTGTCAGATAGTTCTTAGCGACGTTGTCCAAAAACCACAAATCATGCATGACCTGCGAGCCTTCGATCGCCGATTTTTCGGCAATACCCGCGAGATCTGTAGCCACGCGCGCGCCGAAGTCGGCCGACGTCTGCAAGCGCTCCTGAAGCATCTTGTCGATCAGGGGCTGCTCAGCCCGCGCCAGCTTGCCCGCAGCGTCGAGGTTGCGCATAACGTTGTCGGCCATGTCAGCAAGCTCTGCGGCGTCCTTGAGAACAGAGTGCGCTGCCACCAACGCTGCATGGTTCCCCGTCACCATATGCTTGATCGCTTTGATGGTATCAGCACTGCGCACGAAGGCTTCGCGCCGCGACAGTGGCACGTTCGGCTGAACATCGCGTGCGCTTTGCATCACGACCTTTTGGAGCTCGGCAACGACTCGTGGTGCGTGGGTTGGGTTAGAAAGCTGCACGCCCGCGGCGTGCAGCTGATCCACCAGGTTGTGCAAGTGATGTTTCTCTGTGCGAGTAATAGCCATCGTCAAACCCTCCAATCAGTATTTTGTCTTGTCGGCATGATCTTCAACACGTTCGCCCCGCAACGCCTTGGCGAACACGAAATTCCAAAAGCCCACCGGTCCCTTCGTTTTCTATCAAGCAGGTGAGTAGCGACGTATCACCGTAGAGTCGCAGCTCCATAAGACCCGAAAGCGTAGGCTCAGCCAAATACGTGAGCCAGTCCGTCAGACGTCCCTGAACAAAGAGCATCGGTAAATCGCCAAGCGCCTCGACCCGATCTACCACTCTGATGGCGTCCGAGGTCAACAAAATGGAGGCGCGCTCAATTTGATGGTCATCAGCCTCAAGCGCAACGAGCACCGTGCCGCACGCGCTGACCGCAGGTCGACCTAGGCGTTGAAAACTTTGGCGAAGCTCGCGGATCCATCGTGCTTGCGTGGACTCGGTCATGAGTTCCTCGATGGCTTGCCAACTATGGCGCTTATGAGGCGATACTCCATGGCCAGACCCTTCATAACGGAGTCTCTCTGCTCTGCTTCAAGGCCCGCGTAAATGGGATGACGAGGATTCAGGCGCGCTTCGACGCCTCGAAGGAAGAGTTCGCGCCGTAAGTGTTGCTCTTTCGTCAAGCCATCACCGTGCCAAATGGCCAGCACGCGTTCGGGCGACAGCGGCGTTGCATCTGCGACAATCCAATTGGCCGCGGCACCATAGTTGCCACAAACAAAGCCGAACTCCGCACGATCGCGTTCAGTGCGGTAGACCGTAGCGATGTCGAGATAGTAGGGCACCAAGCCGCCCGTGGCGTCGATCGCCACATTGTCTGGCCCCAACTCGTAGAATGCGCCAAACTTGTGGCCGCCCGTTTCGTCCACCTGGGCCGTGCCCCGCAAATAGAGGTCCAACAAGAAATCAACACCACGAGCGTCGAGCTGGCGCTCGTTGCGACCCAACGCATCACAGGCAAGTGAGACTTTCTCTGGCAGCACATCCAAACAGGCCACCTGTTCACCCGCGTGATACACGGGTATGCGCGGCGTGGTCTTGACGCTATAGCTTCTAGCCAAAACCTCCTGGTCGGAGAGTCGCTCGCGCGCATTTTCATAGCGGCTTTTGTTGTGTTTCGAGATCGCTAAGGTACCGTCTTGGTTGACCGCGTAGTAGGCGCCCTTCGGCAGGCGCAACAGCAGCTCCGTACCTGGAGCGACACCGGAGACCCCAGTGACGACCTTGACCCGAAAACCGAGGGTCGTCGCCGCTACCAAGGCTGGCGCCAACCTGCCGTCACTAACACCGACGGCCTCAAACTCCATCGCGCCCAACCGTAGTTTGTGACCTTTGCTGTCCATGTCGAGGACATACATCCGGGGGTCGAAGCGCAAACTGTGTAGCGCGGCTCGACTCTCGCTTGAGCCATCGATCCGCAATGCCGCAAGCGCAGCTGTCAACGGTTGTGATTCTGGCCCAATGTCACGGAACAGCCGCTCGACAAGCAACTGCTGGGAGATGTTGTCATCGGTCACTTTGATGTTTGATGCAGTACCAAAACGTGAAGCAAAGCTATCGTCTGAGAGCCCCGCCAACTGCCGCGTTTTGTCGATCGCAACAATGGCTCGCCAAATCGAACGGTCCTTGGCTTTCTGATCGGCGCCAAGCGCATCATAACCCTGTGCGATGAGTGGATGCTCGAAGTCGAAGCTCGGATTGCACACACGCCACATGACGTGGTTTACAAAGTCGATCTCATGCGCCAGCTCGGGAGAGTCGACCCCCTTGGTGAGCGCTTTTTGACTTATGGCTGGGTCTTTGACGAGCGCCAACGCCGCCGCGACAGCCGCCTCTTGGCGGTGCAAAATGAACTCAAGCTGCTTGGCCTCATGCTCGGGGTTGCGGGAGGTGACCCCGCGCGCTTGGGCGTCGTCACATAGCGCCGACCACGGTTGCATAAAGGCATTGAAGAACTGCTTGCCGCTCAGGCGCTCGAAGAACTGTGGCTCCGACTCCTCCGGTTGGCGCACGAGAAACTGCCGAAGCGATTGGCCGCCCAAATCGACGTTGGGTGCCTCTACGTCTTTGCCGACCCATGAAAAAAACTGTATTGCCCGGGCTGCTGCCGTTGCCTCTGGGATCTTGCCGCCATTCGCGTCGTCGCCAAAGAAGTCCTTGAGGGTCAACTTGGGAAACGCCGCAGCCGTAGCCACCACCTGTGAGTCATGGCTATGTTCATAACGCGCGCGCGCCGCAGGCGTGAGCAAGGCCAAGAACGCCTCGGACGTCGTTGACTGAGCGCCGTTGGTCGCTGTGACAAGGGTACCACCGGACCCCACCGGGACTTGGAGCGTCTCGGTGCTTCCGCCTCGCTGAGCGCGCGTAAGCATGCGTTGCCGTTGCTCAGCCATGTAACCAACGTCATGAACCGCCTCGGCATAGCGGGCCCATTCGCTCGGCCTGAGGGTCTGTCGCTCTTCGTCAAATACGCGGCGAGCAAACTGGTGTGCCTGAATCAACCTAGCCACGGTCATCGCGGCCGTGTCGTCCTTCAGAGTCTCTAGGGCGTCGCGATAGGCCAGCGTGTCAGTGGGGTTGGCCCCCCCTCTTTTGTCACGTCGCGCCACCAGGGCCGCGCGCATGAAGGTCTGCCGAACGGCGTCGAGCAACCGCGACGTCGGCGTCTTCGCTTGGGCTAGCTCAGGAGCCACCACGTGAATTGCATCAGGCTCACGTATCATTCGGTCGTAGAGCTGAAAGGTACGCCAAATCTTGGCGTTCCAGTGCGTCGGTTGGCTGTTACCGTGTTGGATGATGCCGCCAAGCGGCGCCAAGACTTGCTCGCGAAATGCCCGAAACTCCGAACTTGAGATGGTTTCTTGACTGCGATGGGCAATTCGCTTTGCCAAATCGCCGCTGGTGTCTGTGACTGACGCCAGCACCGCTTGTTGTGAAAACGACTTTGGGCCTTGCGAGAGTAGCTTTCGATTGTGGTAGGCGGCCGCGGCGACGAGTCTCTGTGACAGCCCTTCTTCCTGAGCGATCTGTTCGACGACACTAGAGGCGACCGAAAACTGCTTGGCGATTGCGTTGCAAGTGCCTGCGTTAACAGTGCCCGATTGCCCAACGACGCGTTGCAGCTCGGCGCAGATATACTGACGTACAGCCTGGTTTGCCGAGATTTTCACCGGCAACTCCACAACGCATGTCGTTGGCTGACACTCAAGGTCATGTCTTGGCGTCTTTGGTCATGAGCGACCACAACGACCGGCCGCCCTTCAAGACTGCAATGAATGGCTGGAGCGCGTTTGGATCACCCACCAAACGCAGCTCGTCGACCTCCTCAAAGGTCATCCCTCCTTGAGTCAGCAAGCGAAACAAGAACAGCGGCCGACAACGAAGAATCAGCGCGGGTGAACCCACGGCATCGTGCACCAGCATGGTACCTTGGCGCCTCGGATCGAAGGTCCACAGGTCGCCGTCCAAATCGAAGCCGAGGGCCTGAACGTCAGGCCGCGCGCCAACTCCGGTGTCCGCGAGGATGCTGGCAAACACCTGCATGATCTCGGCATTCGTGGGACTGGACGCACTCGTCATCTTGGAGCTCTCAACCCATTGGCATTTTTACATCGACATCAATAATAGCGTACGAGCCTAGGCCCGAAACCTGCGTGTTGGGGCACATGTACTCGGCGACGCCCCGCTCGCCGCTGTCGGTGCGGGTAAACCCGTCACCCGTGAACAACTCGGTGAGATACACGGAGTGAAACAAGAATGCGCGCACATCCACCAGGGAACCGGCGCTTGCTGAAAAGTGTTCGAGGTTCATAAAGCGCGCATCATGCGTGTCGGTCACCGACGCAAAACGATAGCCCGCCGCCTGTTCGATGTCGGCAAACGCCGTGGCCTCCAAGGCCTCACGTTGAGCACGTAGCTTGTCTTGCACCGATGGATAGGCCTGACAGGCCAACTCGATGATGTTGGCCCACGTGGCCTGCTTGCCGACGGTGGCGCCCTCGAACACCACCAGCTTGAACTGGCAACGTTCGTCTACAACCTTGTGGTGAATGAACTCAGGAGTATACCCAACCTCAACGAGCATCTCGTGCCCGGGCTTGCCCATGAGCTTTTCGAGGCCCTCTGACCCCATCACCAGCACCAAACGTCTTGTCATGTCATCGGAGAGCGTCTCAAACTGCTTGGCGTCGGTGCCGCGCAATAATCGGCCACACAGCCCCGCTACCGAGGCCCAACCACCGGACTTGAAAAGCTCAGCAAAAACATGGGGATCGGTAACGGGTGGTAGCGGAACACGGCTCAAGCGCACGCCGGGCGCGACAAGTGGCGCCGCGCTTACATCCTGGGCCCCGGCAGAGTGATAGTGGTGTACGGGCTGCCCGCCCTTGGGTAGCTCGGGCGCTCGACCCTTGGCGAGCTTGTGCGCGGGCTTGGGTACCACAGGTACAACGGGTGTCGCCGGAGCGGCCACCGAAATCCGTAAGGTGCTAGGTCGAATACTCACGGCTTTGACCCTTAGGATGAGCCCATGACACTCTTCATGATACCGCCCAGATCGTCACCACACGCCACGATGTGGACGTTGGGATACGCTTTGGGATCGAGCTTGCGAGCTTTCTGCACGATTGCAGCCCAACGCGCCGAGGCGCCGCCATCGTTTCCGGCTTCAAGCTTCGCTCCGGGCTTCGGTACCATCAGGAAGATTTTGAGACCTACCTTAGCCAACGCTTGCTCGACACCTGGGTCCATCATGCTGCCGCCGCCAATGAACACGGCAGCGCCTTTGAACCGCTCGCAGATGCTGACGTTACTCAGGAGCGGCTCATCCCAGTGTTCACGGGCTCCCAAAAACAGCAGATCTCGCACCAAACCAAAGTAGTTCAGCTCGGTACCCATGGGAGCCGTCCCTAACGTGGGCGTCGCGGCGACTTTACATGGCAGGTTTTGTGCCGCCACTTTCAGTTTGTTGCGTGTGTCGGCGTCATCAACACCAAGAATGGCATTTTCGCCACCCCGCAACAGCGCCAGCACCGTTTCGGGCGAGGCAACGAATTGACGCGTCTCAGGGTCGGTGGGACCTGTGGCGGTATACGGACGCACGGAGTCAGTGCCCCCCATCAGGTGCGGGTGATCTCCCAATGCTGCTTCTAGCGAGACGAGTGAGCGTTCGATCTCCGCCGGGCTGCCTGGCAACTGGCCGTACTTGGACGCGGCATGCACCGCGATTGGGAAACCATGCGCTGCCACCATGGTGGCGAGGCGACCTTCCACCTCGGCGGGTTCGAACACAGCATTGAAGCGCTTGTCGGCTGCGAGGGTCTGATGCCATTTCACCAGCGCGGCATCGGCGGCGCTGCTATGCAACACCGTGTAGGCGCGCGGGTGCAGTGCTGCCAGTCCGGCTTTGTCGACGCTCTTGGTTTGTTGCTCATAGCCTGCGTAGCGGAACAGGTCGTATTCGGTGTGGACACCACCGTTGCCATCAGCCGCAAAGGTTACGCCGCGCACGGTGTAACCATCATCGGTGATCGCGCCGATGGGCGTCTGAGCGCCCGGCTTGACGACCCAAACGCCAAGCTTGGCATCCTCGCCTGTGCCAATGCGATACACCGAAACGGTCAGGTCGCCGACGCGCGCCGTGATCGCCTCGGAGCCAATGGTATCCATGGAGGTGTCGAGATAGCTCCGCCAAATGCCGCCAGCGCTCTGCACAGAAAGCGGTGCGGCGCCCATGGGCGTGTGCCCGTTCAACTCGTGCTTGATACGCTCGGCAGCAACCTCCGGCTTCAAAAAGTAGTTCTCGCTCGCGACGTCGAAGGCGGCAAACTGACGGTCGGCCTTTTCAGTCCGCTCACCGTAAATGGGACTTACGATGTTCGCCGAGTTGATGCCGTGCTTGCTATCCCAGCTCGATTCACCAATGTCGATGGCATTTTGCGGCACAGCCTTGCTGGCATTAATCGCCTGACGCGCTTGCTCAAGGTACTGAGCACAGGTTTGGGCCCACGCCTCGATCCAAGCCTTGGGTGAGGTCAACCGAGAAGTAACTCCAGGCACGTAGCCAACGTTGCCCTCAGACGAACCTCCGTGCCACGCCGATTGGAAGTCGGCCAAGAAACCTTTGCCCGCACTCGTGTTTCCGCCGAGCCCCATGGCGCCCGCCGCAAGAAACTCAAAGGCTTCACCGCTGGGCGACCAGCTCTTAAGGTAGTCAACCGCGGCGTCCGCCGAGCTCACCTCGTGCCCGGCAAGTAACGACAGCTCTTTGCGATGGTACTCAAGGGCACCACGGGCGCTGTGGCCGCTCAACCAGTATTCCAGCCGCACGTCCTCGGTATCTGCACCGGCCACCTGTGCAATCAGGGGGTTGCGTTTGGCTAAAAGCCAGCGGTTGTAAGCTTCGGGATCGTCGCGCACGGCCTGTTCGGCAAAGAAATGTTGCAGCGCGTATTCACTTTGGCTCGCGTGCGAATCCAAATGCCAAGTGGCAACGAGGTTCTGGAGCGCTGCGGCATCGAGACCACCAACAACCTCCGCGGCATCGCGTCCGAGTGCTGTAGCACGCTGTTCGGCGGTGAGCTTCGATTGCACGAGCCACTTGAGGTACGAGACATCATTCGGGTCAAAGCCGCGCATCAGGTCGTTCAAGACGGCGAGTTTAGAAAACTCACGGTTGCCGGGCACCCATTGCACGCGGCCGGGATACTGCATGGCCAACGTCATCAGCCAGCGACGCATGCGAATCGTCATGGGGCCGCGATCGCCCAAATCACCCAAAAAGACGAGCTTGGCACCGCTTTTAGCAAAGGCCTCGGTGAACTTTAGGAACGAGTCGCCACGATTGCAGTCGCCCACCAGCTCAAACGGTGCACCTTCCCGGCGCGAACCGGGTTCGAGGTTGGCAATGAGCGGCATCAGGTTGTTTTGCTCGCGCCCCTCGATGTCGCCGATGAAGTAGGTACGCGGTGCCTGTTGGACCCCAGCCGCCTGCAACACCACATCCAACAGCTGGTTCAGGTCGCCGGCAAACCGGGTCTGCATCTGCCTGACATCTTTGATATTGCCGAGCATTTTGGTGACGACAGCCATGGTGAGGCAACGATCGGTAGCGACGTCACGCACCAAGTGATGGGTATCAAGGGCGCAGTAGACCCCAGCCTTGATCGGCGCATGCGTGCTAAGCTCTACCTTAGGTGTTAAGTCGGCGGGCTTGTTCGCCTGAGCCTCAGGGGTCGCACCGGAAACGATTTGTGGCGCGGGCGCGCCTGCGAGCGGCGGGCGAATGGCAACCATCTCATACACCTCCAGAACTAGCGGAAATCCTATTACGCGGCCAACAGTTTACCTAAGCTTAGCGAGCCCGTCTACCGGCACAAAATACCAAATGGCGCATTGGATGCACGATAGTTGAGTGAAACCTGGGAGAGCCACCATCGAAGACCTGCGGTGTCTGGATATCGCCTCATATTTTTTCGCGCGGCCGAATCCTTTTGCACACCTACGGCATCTTACACCTTGAAACGTCACAGCTACCCCACGCTGCCTGCAATAGGGCCCTAAGTCACAAACCTGAATGCGAGATGACCGCCATGCTAAGCAAGTTGCTACCGAACAATGAGCATGTCATCGAGCGAGTGGTGCGCGTCGCCGTGGGCATCGTTGGGCTGAGCTTGATTTTTGTCGGCCCCCAAACGCTATGGGGCGTGTTGGGCGTGGTGCCGCTGTTGACCGGCTTGCTAGGAAGCTGTCCGGTTTATACGTTGTTTGGGTTCAGCACCTGCCCGATGAAGTCCCCCACCGGTAAGGGCCCGGCTTCGGGCGGCGCCAAAGTGTAAACGTCGAAGATTGTCATCCGGGTTCCGCGCGGCTGTGTTCGTCCCCCCCGATGCGGCCGCGCGGGCCCGCTTGACAAACGTTGATCTGTTGTTAGATAACACTAACAATGATTACAGCAGCTAGCAGTCTTGTTCCCGCCAACATTAGCTCGTCGCTCGAAGACTACCTAGAAACCATCTATCTGTTGGTGCAGCAGCAGGGGTTTGCCCGCGTCAAAGAGATCGCGCACGCCCGCGAGGTGAAGGCTGCGTCGGTGTCGGTGGCGCTGCGACGCTTGGCCGAGCTCGATCTGGTTCGCTATGAGCGCCGCGAGTACATCGCCTTGACGGAGCAAGGGGAGGAGGCCGCCCGCAAGGTGCTCACCCGCCACCGCTTGCTCACCCGCTTCTTTGAAGAAGTCCTGCAGATGCCCGCCGACGCCGCGAGCAACCAGGCCTGCGCGATGGAACACTCCCTCACCGATGAGGCGATGGATCGCTTCGTGCGTTTCTTTGAATACCTCGGCAGCTGCCCCACCGTGATTGAGTCGTTTCGGCGCTGCCCGTTATCCTTGGCTCCCGACAAAGCGGCAGCTCGCAAAGATAGCAACTGCGCCACCTGCCGCGCTCACAGCAAGGTCGAAACCATGAGCCTCGCCGACTTGCGACCCGGCCAACATGGGGTGGTGGAACATATCAACGCCAAAGGCGCCTTGCGCCAGCGGCTGCTCGACATGGGCATGTTGCCGCAAACACCGATTGAACTGGAGCGCGCAGGTTTGGGCGGCGACCCGCTGTGGATTCGCTGCCAAGGTGCGCGCTTGGCCCTACGACGCGCCGAGGCCAGCTCAATCGCTATCCGGCAACTGCCTTAACCCGAGGCGACTTGGTTTACGCATGCTGACGACAGGACGATTTCGCGCATGACTGCAACGGCACTGACTCTCGTTCATGACAAAGTCACCCAAGGGCTGCGCATCGCGTTGGCTGGCAATCCCAACTGCGGCAAAAGCTCGTTGTTCAACGCCCTCACGGGTGCCCACCAGCACGTCGCCAACTATCCGGGCGTCACTGTTGAGGAGAAACGCGGACGCACCAAACTCGACGGCTTGAATGCTGAAATCACTGATCTTCCAGGCACATACAGCTTGAGCTCATTTTCCCCGGAGGAACGGGTAGCGGAGGCGGAGCTGGCCACACACCCGGATGTGGTGGTGGTGGTGGCTGACTCCACGCAGCTCAAGCGCAACCTGGTGCTGCTCGTGCAGGTGTTGCAGGCCGGCGCCAACCCGGTGTTGTGTTTGAACATGGCCGATGAGGCCGCCGCCGCTGGGCAACGGCTGGATGTCGCCAAGATGGAGGCGTTGCTAGGGTTCCCGGTGGTCGAAACCGTGGGACATCGGGGCGAGGGGGTCAGCGCGCTCAAGGCCGCCATTCTCAAGGCCGCCAAACAGCCGCTTATCAAGCATCGCCTGGTGTTGGGGGTCGAATTTGAGCGTGCGCTCACCGTCATCGCCCGCGAGCTGCCCACCGAGGAAGACGCCCGCGCCCATGAGTGGGTGGCGCTCAAGCTCTTGGTCGGCGATCCGACGCACACCGCGCGCATCGCCACACGCAAGGGTGGTCAAGGCGTCATTGCCACCGCGTTGGCAGAACGGGCGCGCCTGGAGACGTTGTCGGGCTTGGAGATCGCAGTTTACACCGCCGAGCGCTGCTTCGGTTTCGTCGATGGGCTGTTGCGCGAAGTCTCGCTACATCCGGCGCGCGCCAATGCCCGCGAGCTCACCGACAAGATCGATGCGGTGATCGTGCACCCCTTGTTGGGCGTCCCCATTTTTGCCGCGGCGATGTACCTGACCTTCTGGCTCACCTTCTCGGTGGGCGAGTACCCGATGGGTTGGATTGAAACCGCGGTCGCGGCACTGGGGAGTTGGGTCACCTCGCTGTGGCAAGCCGGCTCAGAGTCGCCGCTGCGCTCGTTGCTCGTGGATGGCATCATCGCTGGCGTGGGCGGTGTGCTGGTTTTCTTACCCAACATCTTATTGCTGTTCTTCGGCCTGGCCTTCATGGAGGACACCGGCTACATGGCGCGCGCGGCCTTCATCACCGACCGGGTGATGCACCGCTTCGGCTTGCACGGCAAAAGCTTCATCCCGATGCTCACCGGCTTCGGCTGCTCCATCCCCGGCATCATGGCCACCCGCACGCTCGAAAATGAGCGTGATCGCCTGACGACGATGTTGGTGTTGCCCTTGATGTCGTGCGGTGCACGCTTGCCGATTTGGATGCTGCTCGTGCCCGCCTTCTTCCCCGCCCCGTGGCGCGCGCCGGCCATGTTCGGCATCTATGCGCTGGGTATTGGCCTGGCGATGCTGCTCGCCCTCGTGGTTCGTCGTACCGTGCTGCGCGGCGCCGAAGCGCCGTTCGTGATGGAGTTGCCGCCCTACCGATTGCCCACCCTGAAGGCCGTGGTGCGCAAGATGACCGAGCGTTCGTGGCTGTACCTCAAAAAGGCTGGCACCGTGATCTTGGGCATCTCGATCCTGATGTGGGTGCTGACCGCTTATCCAAAACCTGAGTCTTTTAAGGTGGATCGCGACATCGCCGCGGGTACCCTCACCGTTTCTGACGATACCACGCTGACCAACCTGCGTGCCGCCGAAGCGCTGGAACAGTCGTTTGCCGGGCGGGTGGGGAAGACATTGGAGCCGGTGTTTGCGCCGTTGGGCTTCGATTGGAAAATCGTCACCGCGATGATTGGCGCGTTTGCCGCCAAGGAGGTGTTTGTCGCGCAGATGGGCATTGTCTACGCCATGGGCAATGTCGAAGAGGCAGGTGCCGACGACCTGCGTCAAACGCTCACCCGCCATTACTCCCCGTGGGTAGGCCTGTCGATGATGGTGTTTTTGCTGATCGGCACCCCATGTATGGCCACCTTTGCCGTCACCCGTCGTGAGTCTGGCAGCAACAAATGGGCGTTGCTGCAATTCTTCGGTCTCACCACCCTCGCCTACCTGTTGGCCCTGGTGGTGTATCAACTAGGCAGCTTGTTGAGCGCCTGAGTCACGCGCATGGAAACCCTGGTTGTCATTCTCATTGTTGCTGCGGCTGCCGGGTTTATCGGGCAGCGGCTGTTTTTTACCCTCAAGCCCGCCGCCGCTGCGGCACGTGGCGGTTGTGCCGGATGTAGCGGTGGTTGCGCTGATTTAACCAACCCGCATGCCGGCAGCATTCGATGTAGCGATGCCGTACCGCGCGATCCGAGTCGCCGCACCCGTCTGCCGATCTTGGCTTCACAAAACCCACCAGGGGAGGGCACACCGTGAAAACCATGGAGCTTGACGTGGCGGCGCCCGCGGCCACCGAGTTGCGCTGCCGTTGTCACCGGCTACTGGCGCGCCTAGACGACAAGCAGGTGCTCCTCCGCTGCCCTCGCTGCAAACAGGAGGCAGTGCTCGCCTGGACCCCAAACGCCCCACAGGGGAATTGGATCACCCTGAAACTCTAAAGGATTCTACTCACCTCGCGGCCTGCGACCTGTGCGTCCGGCGCCCCAACTCATCTCACGTTGGAGGATGTCGTGCGTAACCCTCAATCTTTGCGTTGTCACCTTGGCTTGGCGTTCGTGGCCGCAGGTTTCGTCATCGTGTCCAGTCACCGCGCGCGCGCGGCGGATACCGTGGAGACCTGGTCGGTGGGAGCCACCGACGTGGACTTCTACGTGGGCTATGAAGCCCGCGGGCGCAAGAGCCAAAATGGAGTCACCTACACCGACATGATGCTGGGGTATGGCCTGAGTGAGCGCCTGTCGGCTTATCTAGGCACAACGTTGGCAGGCAATGGCCGATTGGGCGCGGCCGAGCCTAGCTTTTACGTGGGCCTGTTTGGCACCGTGGTAGACACCCAACACCTGGATTTGGATCTGTTCTTGGACACCGCCACCACCCAAGGTCCCGCGGGCACCCTCACCGTCACACCTGCCGTTGAGCTGAACTTGGATGCCGATGCCGAACGGCAAAACGTGGGGCTCTACTTGCGCTTGAGCGCGCCCTTCGCAGGCGCCACCGACGCCGACGCAGCGCCCACCGCGGAGTTGGCCTGGAACCCCGGTGCCTATTGGACCGTGCACGAAGGCCACCAGCTGCTGTTTGAGGTCGTGTGGGCCAACGCCCGCGAGCAGGCCGCAAGCTTTGGAGGATTGAGCGTCGGCTACAACGTGGCCCTTTCGGAGGCGCTGGAGCTCATCCACGAGCTGCACGTCAACCCGGGGCACGATGACGAACCTACGAGCGTGGCGTTGATGATGGGGCTCATCGCGAGTCTGCCTGCGGCGCGATAGCGATTTGACCACCGGCTAGCTTACGGCAACGCCACCGGCACCGAGAAGCCACTGGTACAGCCCAACACCGCTGGCGTAAACGTGGCAGTCAGGTTTTTGCCACTTGGCAGATTGAGCTCTGCCTGCCAACTGCCCGCCACACAGGGCGTCGAGCCGAGATAGGTCGCGCCTTCGTCTTCGGTGTCTGAAAACAGCTCTACGTTGCCATCGTTGGCACAGGTGCCTATTGCTGTGAGGCCACTCACCTCTTTAATCACCGGCGCGGGCGCCCCCAAATCCGAGTAAATACCCGCAAGTCCACTCCCAGAAATCGAATTCCCAGTCACCCGAATCTGTTGGTGTTCACACCGATAGCCCACGCCCATGTAGGTGGCACCCCGCACAACGTTGCCAGGGCCAAACGTCACCTGCACCGGGCCATCATTCCCAACGGCTGCGAGCACGCCGATGGTGGGGCCAATGAGGTCGCCCCCCAACGACTCACCCCCAGGGAGCACGCCAAAATAGTTGTCGTGCACGTCAATCACGGTGGCGGCGGCACGCGCATCGGTGAACACGAAGCCGGCTCCCATGCCGCCGAGCGCGAACACATTATCGAAAAGCTCCGCACTGCCGTGGTTCAAACGTACGACCCAGTTGCCGGAATCTAACAACGTCCGCGTGCTCGGGTCGAAACCAAAGTAGTTGCCAAAGATGCTCAACGACGCCAGCCCATACGACCATATTCCCGCGTAGCTGCCAGTGATGACGTTCCCGGGCCCGATCGTAACCGACGTGCCTGCATCGTTACCGACCATTACCGCCGTAGCGTAGCCATCAGCCGCGACCAAAAATCGACAACCGGCGAACTGGGTCTTGTCGGCAATGATAGAACCTGGAGCGCGAATGATGAAGGTCAACCCGACCGCCAGGCTGCCGGTGGTGTTGCCGCGAAAATCCAACGCACAGTTGCCCCAGTTGCCGCAGCTGTTGGCGAGGTCCTCGAACACCACCTCCACACCGCGCTCGCGCGCATCGACACAGACGTCGGTTAACGCCGCAACGTACTCGCTGGGCCCCGTAAAACGAATGACCCCAGGGTGGTTCATCGGAAAGGTTGTTGCCGCGAAGGTGATGGTATTAATGCCGCCCCGTGCCGCCGCCACCGCGATGGCTTCATTGAAGGCCAACGTCTCCCCCGCCGCTTCCAGTGTTGTGGCGGGATTGCTCACGATCTCGGTGGTGTCGACCACGAGCGGCGGAAAGCTGGGCGTCGGGCATGCAGGGAGGTGCAACTGCTGTACAAAGTCAGGCCAACCCGTCGTGCTCACCGGAGTTTGCGGAGCCGGGCAGTAGGGCGGCAGCACCAGGCCGTTGCAATCAATGGCTATCACCGCGTCGCTACGACCACACGCCGCGGTGGCACATCCCACGATCCACACGGCCATACGCGCGGCCGACGGCGCCAACTTTGGTTGGGCTAAAACGACGCGTCGTTTCTGCTGCTGCCCCATACGTCTCCTAGGTCGCCACTGACGAGATCCTAACAAAGCAGGCGTTGGCGCCCAAGGGTGGCCCAACGCAACATGCGCCACTGCCGACGGAAAGCGCGCGGCACAGGGTGCAAAGCATCGGTCCACGGCATTCCGGTGCGTACAAAAAGCTTTGTGCGTGTCTCCGGTACCCCCACCAGGAGCTGCACCAACGGCACACCGGGCGAGACAATTTGCCAAAAGCGCCGACCAGGGGTTTTAGGTAGAGCGGCCGCAAATTCCTCAGGACTCCAGGCGGCGTACATTGAATGTCGGGTGTCGTCGACCAGCGAGGTTTTGCCCGCGCGGGCGTAGTCGGGCGTGGTGAGTGCCAGAAACCGTTCGGTCAGCGCCTGGGTGCGCGGCCGCACCAGATCCATGATGCAGACGATGCCATCCGGCGCCGTGCGCGCATGCATCGCCTGCACCGTCGCCGACAGGTTCGCCATCGAGTCCAAGTGATGCGCAGCCAACGTCATGCAGGTGAGGTCGAACGTTTGAGGCAGGCCAGGGATGTGCGCCAACTTTGTGGCATCACCCGCCAAAAATTGGAGCTGGTGCTCACAGCTCACATCCCGCGCCGCCTTGCGCGCTACCGTCAGCATCGGCTCGGCCAAATCGACCCCAACCACCTGTTGGCCTAGGTAATGTGCAAGTCCTCGCGAGAACCAACCGCTGCCGCACGCCAAATCCAACGCGGTGCCATGGGGCGCGACTCCGGCGCAATACAACGCCTCCCAAGTCAGCGCGTAGTAGAGGCTCATCCAGGTCTCACAGGCGAACTGGTAATCTGCCACCTGGCTTGGGTCGGCCATCACCGATTGCGGCTCTGGAACGCGCATAAGTATTTGTTTTGACAAGGCATTCTGGATTCCGAGCAGGAGAAATCCGACCCCCTGGGCACGTGGCACAAAGCTTTGGGCGACTGGCTGGGATGACGTCATAGGCCGCTCCTTTGGGCACAAGATGCGCGAGTCGATTTTGTGGCTCACAGGCCCAAGGTGAGCCGGTTTCACCATCTGAATCATCCCCTGCCGTACGCAACCTGTGTTCGCGCCCGCTGTCGCCTTGGCGGTTTAGGAGGCCCGATGTCCCAGCCCACTTCAATTTCACCCGACGTCTGCAGTGTCTGGGAGTTGCTCGTGCAGCGCGTGCAAGCCACGCCGGCAGCCGAAGCCTTGTCATGGCAAAGCGGCGAGGGCATTGGGTGGCGATCGAGCTGGGCCGAGCTTAAGCGCGACGCCGAACAGGTGGCCGCGGCATTGTTGGGCTCAGGCGTGCGGCCTGCCGATTTGGTGCTGGTGTGCGCCCCCACCTCGCCGCACTTTTGGCTGATTGAACTGGCCTGCGTGCGCTTGGGAGTGCGGCTCGCGGGTGTCGAGCCGCATGCCTCGCAGGAACAGACCCAGGCAACGCTTTTGATCACCCAGCCCGCGCTGCTGGTTGGCACCGCGACCAGCCTGAGGCGCTGCATCAGCGAAACCCCCACAGTGTTGTTGGACCTGGAGCTGCCTCCCGATCGCGACCCGAGTTGGCAAGCGTTTCTGGCGCGCGGGAGGGGTCAAGCTTTGCCGCCTCCCCCTGTGCCAAGCATGCCCGCCACCGTGGTCTTCTCTTCGGGCACCACCGGCGCCCCCAAGAGCTTGTGTTACCGACAAGATCAATTGGTGCTAGCCAGCGTGCAACTCGCTGGCCTGTTTGGCGCTGAAGTAGGCCCCAGCCGCCAAGCCATCGCCTGGTTGCCGATGGCCGCGCTCTACCAACGGGTGTTGAATCTGGTGGCCATCCAAACCGGAACACCCACCCACTTTGTCTCCGATCCACTTAAAATCGTTGATGTTTTTGAAGTGGTGGCGCCCACCATTATCACCGGGGTGCCGCGTTTCTTCGAAAAGGTTTACCACAGCGTTTGGCAAAATCTGCGCCGTCGTGGTCCGTTGGCGGTGGCACTCTTGCGCGTGGCTTTGCAGTTGGGCAGCTGGGTCGCGCAATGCCGTAGCCAAGGTCGAAGCCCCAATTTCCTTTTGCGCCGGTGTCACGCATTTCTGGATCGCCGCGTGCTGAGCCGCGTGCGGAGGCTGTTTGGCGCGAACGTACGGTGGCTGGTGAGTGGCTCGGCGGCGCTGCCTGAGTGGTTGTTGTGCTTCTACGAAGCGTTGGGTCTGCCGGTGCTCGAAGCCTATGGTGTCAGCGAGAATATCGTACCGGTTACGGCCAACAGCCCACGCGAGCATCGACGGGGTTCGGTGGGCAAACCGTTGCCGGCCAATGAGGTGCGCCTGGCTGCCGATGGCGAGGTGCAGGTGCGCGGGGCTGGTGTGTTTTCGGGCTATGCCCATGCTGAGACGCCCGCCTACTTTACTAACGATGGGTTCTATTGCACCGGTGATTTGGGGCGTTTCGACGCGGATGGCTTTCTCTACCTCACCGGCCGCAAGGCCGAGATGTTCAAGCTCTCTACCGGCCGTCAGGTGTCGCCGACGCGGTTGGAGGCGCTGTATCGCCAGAGCCCCGTGATTGAGCAGGTTGTGGTGTTGGGATTGGGGCAGGCGTTCCCGGTCGCCCTGATCAAAGCCCAAGCCGAAGCCAACAGCACAGCAAAGGTGTTGCAAACGCGGGTACAAGCGGAGCTCGAACGCTTGGGGGGCGCGCTACCCTTGCACGAGCGGGTGCGCCATTTTGCGCTGCTTGAACGGCCGTTGTCGATTGAACGGGGCGAGCTGACCAGCTCGTTGAAGCTGCGCCGCGCCGAGATCGCGCGCCGTCATGCGCGCACCATCGCCGAGATCTACGACCATGCGCGAGATCTGCCAGATCATGGCCAATCCACCCACAACGTCGCACAAGGCTTTGTGTAGCAGGGGCTTGTTCACTCGTACGACGTTTGCGCCGGCTTTAGGCTTCGCGCACACAGGTCGGCAGCCCAAGTGTTCTGGCGAGCGCATCGAGATCTTTGTGCGCTGAGGTCAATACCAACACTGCCGCCATCGTGGGCGATGCTAAGCGCGCCAGCTGCCGTTGAAACACCTGCATTTGGTTGGGGCCGGTGAAACAAACGTCTTGCCATGCCAGTGACTCAGCGGCCTGCTCAAGCACGCCCCAGGCGAGCACGCGGAAACTAGGTGTCTGCTGCAAGGATGCCCGATTGGGTTGCACAAAAAGCTCTGCAAGCGTGGTGTCGGGCGCGACCGGCTGTAGGCCTAGCACCAGGTTTTCCTGAAAGGCGGGCTCGGCAGCGTGCCTGACGAGTTGGGGTGAGCGCTTCTTTGTGTGTGGCAGGGTGAAACGGTAGATCGAACGATCTTCGCTGCCCTCCGGCAGCGTTAGGGAAATACCATGAAAGGTGTGGGTTAAGCGCAGGTCGGCCATGGCAGAGCCTCCCACACCTGTGTCAGGGCGCCAAGCGGCTGAGCGGACCAGAGCCACCCACCGATGGTTTAGGCTCGTTCACCGTGTCGGCAGTTTTGCGGATCGTTTGAAAAAGAGACAGCGGGCGCTTGTTGTGTAACTAGGCCCTGGTGTTGCGGGCTGTTTTAGCCAAGAGTAGGCGGGAAATTTAACTTGGAACGCATCGCTTGGGTTCTGTGTAACTCCGGCGGGCGTTACCACCTATTCAGGAGTGAACGATGGGTCTCGTGAGTGGCATTTGGCTGGCGTTGTTGGGCGTGTTGGCGGTTCCGAACCTGATCCTGGCCAAGAAACCCGATGCCAAACAGCTGTTAGACAAGATCACGCCGTACCAAGGTTGGATCGGCGCGGTTTCGGCAATTTGGGGTGCGTGGGGCATCATCAGTGCGGTCCTGAGCATCGGTTGGATCGCGCATTGGCCGATCTACTGGGCCACCTTCCTTGCCGACGCGGTGTTGCAGCTCGCATTGGGTTTGCTCTTGGGCGTAGGCGTGCTGAAGCAGTTTATCAAGGCGCCAGCGGCCGTGGCGAAGCTAGATCAGACCATCGCGAAGCTCGCTCCCAAGCAAGGCTTGTTTGGCCTCATCGCTATCGGCTTGGGCATCTGGATGATCATCGCGGGCTTCTTGTTCCGCGTAGGCTAAGCGCTCGCAGTTCAATGCACCGTGGGGCACGGCGTTCCGGGTCCCACGGCAACTGCCACATCTTCATTACGATGCAGTTACTCTCAAGTCGCCCGGCGTAGGTGCCGTGTCGTCACAGCCCCGCTCGCCGTCGGGATTCTTCGGTGATCTTGGCAGGCAGGTTGGCCCAGGTGATGCGCCGCGTCTGCTGCATAAACTGCGTAAGCGGCATCGTCACTTGGCCAAATGGCTTGTTCATGTCGGAGCGGGCCTCACCGTTGGCGACGAACTCCCTAAACACGTGCTCGTAGAGGTTCGTGGCCTCGGTGACCGTGCGCGCCGGATACGGGTCGGTGACCGTGACGTAGTACTCGCCGTCCCGTTTTTCTAAACCGGTGAGTGAGTACATGTGGCCGTTGGTCAATCCAGAGCCCCGGAGCGCTTCCCAGTCAGAGGACGATGACACCATGAGTGGCTGCGATTTTTCGAGACCGCTTTGGATGAGCGCCAGCGCTTCTTGAGGGGTGTGCTCCGGGATCTCGAAGATTTGTACCACGTCCCCAAAGATCATTTTGAGGGCGTTTACCGCCGTGCCCGCCGTCATGCCGCTGTAGCCCATGCGGTTGCTTTCCAAGTGGTGAATGCTTGCCGCGGCCGCCTTCTCTACCATTGAGAACCAAAAGCGGCGATCGGCTCCTGGTTCGGTGCGGCGATCGGCGCCCAACAAGGGCTTGCCGTCAGCGTCCACGTAGATGCGGCCATCCACCACCACGCGGGTCGGCTTCCATACGCCGTTTTTATCGGGGTAGTTGAGCGTCACAGCTACCCGCCGGCCGTTGTTGGGGCTCTCTGGATCTGGCTCCAAAACCTGCACTCGCTCGGCGATGGCTTCGGGGCGCGTCAGCGCCGTGTTCAACCACGATGAGGCAAACCAGCAATCGCCCAGCTTGTGGCTTTGCCCGACATCCTGCCAGCTGGCATCCGTTGCGCCCAATTCGCCTGTGACCTCCCGGACGAATACCGGCAGGGCCTGCGCCTGTTGCGGCAAGGTCGGCATGCCCTCGGCGTTCGGCGTTGGGTTGCTCACAGCGGCCGGTTTGTTGGGCCCAAGCATCGACCAGGCTTGGCCCAATGCCAACGCGAGCTCGTGCCCGGTCGTGTCGGCGCTGAAGTACAATGGCAGTTGCCCGATGGCGGCCAGCAACGCCTCGCGCGCCGGATGGGCTTCGGGCAGGCTCCGGGCGATGCCATTCGCGCACCGGCTCAGTATTTCGGTATGTTGATTTGGCGAGACATCGCGGTCGTACGATTGCAGGAGGCTCACCTCCCAGCCCTTTTGCAATTGTCGGCTCAACCAGGTCGGGTCGCTCGGGGCGGTTTCGGCCAGCGCAAGCCGGGCGCCAACCAAACCAGCTTCGAGGATATGGACTCCAACACTGCCGACATGAACCTCTGGGTCATAGTCAGACAGACTGATATCCAGGATTCGCCGTGCGCCACTCCCTTCTGGGAGGGAATTGCGGATTTGCGTCAGGTTCGAGCGCAGGGAGGCCGCGCAATGTTCCCAATCAGCATCGTGTTTGCATTTCCCGCAGCCCGCGGTTGCCCAGGCAAACAGCAAAGGTGCTGTCGCGGCATCGGTGGCCGTCAGTTCAGGGCGTTGCTTCAAGATCTGTAGGAACTTGGCCGTGCTGACGCCAGGGCCCTCAGTCAGACTCACAATTGTGCGCATCGCCTCGCGCTGGATTGGGGGGATCGTGGGGTCGCTAGCCAGTTGTGCTGCAGTGTTTTTGGTGGCTTCCGCCTTAGCTGCCGTCAGCAGTTTTTCCAACGAACGGTCTTGGCTTTTTGACACGGAGTTAAGGTCAAGTTTGCCTGCCTGGGTGCTAAGTCGGCACGCAAATCCCGCCTGCGTACGGCTGAGTGCGACGCTTATGCGCTGCCCGCCAGCGTTGATCGTCTCACCTTTGAGTTCGCCATCCACCACCGACAATGGAATTCTAAGCTGGCTGGTGCCAGCGGCTTCACTGTCGACCAGTGCCACCAACCGTCCGTTTTGAAACTCCTCAATTTCCACGCGGTTGGAACGATTCCCAAAGGCATACATACCGATGCGAACCGCCGATAGGGTGTTGAGGTAGGTGTCGGTGGCGCGAGGCTCAGGGGTTGTAACCGCCTGACGTGGCTCGGAAGGACGCGTATTCTCAAAAATGTCAGTATTTTGAGGGAGCGCCATTGTCTGGGGAACCTTCGGCGCGCGGGCCTTGCTGACCTTCGCGGCCTTTGGGTCAGCATCTGCACGCTGGAGCGTGGGCGACGTTGTGAGCGGCGAGCCGTTTTTTACCCCTGCTGCGTCCATCGACAATCCCTCGTTTTCATTGGCCTATCGTGTTGATTATCGTACGTGGGTTGGGTGCGGTGCGTCAATTTTGTGCCGCGCTGGCAACGGCTGCAGTTTAGCGGATCGGCGGGCCTTGCACCGGCGCTTGAGTTACCAGTGTGGCCAACGCATCCGGTAACTTCGCCTGTTTCAACACCGCCATTGCCACCTGCAGGATCGCCGGGTCGGCTGGGCTATGGAGCTGTAAAGAATCAGCTTTGCCATAAGCTGGGCCCACCGAAAAGCTCGCGGGGCGGCGACCGGATTTTGTGGCGCGGCCGAGAAACCACTCGACCACATCGTCGCCGAAGAACAATCGAGCAGCGACGACTCGGGCTTGGGCGTTGGACCAGATCCACAATGAACAGGCGGTACCGACAAAGCCCTGCACCGCGCCGCCAAATTCGGGCGCCATGACGCCCGGGAGTGGAATGGCTTCCAGGGAGCGCCCCAGACGCTCAGGGGCCAACAATCGGGCTACGGCAAAGGCCCACGTGGGTGCGCCTTTCACGATTTCGAACCCCAACTGTGCGCCACTGCAATGACGTAGCTCCGCGGTAAGCTCGATCGGCTTAGCGTCTACGATCATCGTGATGGCCACAGGCCCCGAGGGCGTGACGGGCGTCTTGGGACTATCGCCCAGGTAGACAGAGAAGCTGCGCATGCTCAGGTCGCGCACCGGATAGTGTTGCCCGAACATCACGACCTCTACTTCAGAAAGAGTGTCGCGGCGACCGGTGTGACTTGGGTGCAGCTCGGTCCGGCGGCCACTGGGCCGACGCCTCGCGAGGCCGCTTGGCATGTCTTGGTCGTCGAAATCCTTAGCCAGTCTATCCTTGTCCAACAAGCTCATGGGCTGGCTATTGAATCACAACTCAATCGTGCCGGCTACCTCGGCGCTACTGAGGATTGACGAAGGCGCAGAACATGAGGCGCCAACTCCGGAGGGACTGGCACTCGGGCGTAGACAACTCGTAGGATGCTGACGCCGATAATCCATGCCGGTAGGTTCTGTTGTGGTAGGCTCCTCCCGCACTAGGAAGGATTTCGGTGATGTCGCACCCCACGGTCCACGAGCTCGCGACGGCATTGTGCAAAGACGCCGCGGGCGAGTTGACATTTCGGCCTCAGGAGCTTGAGCGGTTATGCGCTCGGGCCCTGGAGGGGTCAGACCGGCACTTGTTTGGGGTGGTGGCCGAGCTGTTGGATTTTGCAGCCTACCTAGAGGTCTCTCAGCGCGCGCCCAAGGCGGCCGCGGTGGCGTTTGCTCTGTTGATTTGGCCGCTGATGGAAGCGCTTGAAGCTCGCGCGCGGGCTTCGGGCTCTGATGAGGCCCGGGCGGACGAACTGGCCAAGCGCGTGCGCAGCGAACACAAGGCTCTTAACGAGCGCCATCACTTGAACGACCCGCTGGCCCCTCGACCTTCGACGCGAGCCGGCATAAAGTTGCAGCGTTCTTCAAAGCCGGGTTATTCCGGCAACGACAATAAGGGGAAGTAGAATGGTCGACAAACTCGGTGGCTTCGTGCAGGCATTTGCAGCAAAGCTCCCCAATTCTGTCACCGAAACGTTCAGCGGCGCCCGCGGCGTGAAGTCGCTCATCAATAGCGCGCTGACTCCCGATCCAGACAACGTGTCCCGAATTTCGGACACGGAACTGGGCGAGATTGTCACGGGTTATCGCAAGACCGAAGGCCGGTGGTTAGATGGGCGCGCCTCTGTCGAAGCCTACGCGGCGGCGCAGAAGCCCGCCTTGGTTGAAGCTCTGCGTGCCGCGCGCGAGGGACAAGACGACTTGTCGGTTTGGTCGGCATACACGGCGGCGCAAATGAGGT
>JAKLEG010000210.1 GCA_022703175.1 Myxococcota bacterium
GCCGCGTCGATGTCGTCGATCGGCTTGCAGACAAAATCGTAGGCGCCGGCTTGAATGGCCTGCACCGCCATTTCGATGGTGCCGTGCCCCGTGATCATAATGACTTCTGTGGACGGCTGTGAACGCTTGATCCGTTCCAATAGCGCCAAGCCATCCATCCCGGGCATCCGCACATCCAGCACAGCGACGTCAGCTCCTTCGGTCTCAAAATAGGTGGCGGCACTGAGCGGGTCTGAGAACAACTTCGTCTCGTACCGCCCTTCCAGGATTTCCTTCCACGCTTCGAGAATCAACGGTTCGTCATCGACCACGGCTATCCGTGGGCGGCGTTCAGAGCTTGCTTGCAGCATTGGCACCTCCCTGCGTATCTCCACGTGGAACTCGCACCTCGAACCGCGCCCCCCCGAGTGGCGAAGTTCCAACGGTCAACCGCCCGCCATGACCCTGCACAATGCGGCTAGAGATGCTAAGTCCCAGGCCAGTGCCAACCCCTTCGGGCTTGGTCGTGAAGAACGGCTCGAAAATTTTGACGCGATCATGATCCGGGACGCCCGGACCATCGTCTTCGACGATGATCATGGCATCGCCATCGTCCCGATAGGCAGCAATACGCACATGGCCGCCCTTGGCCGTGGCATCAACGGCGTTTTGGATGAGGTTCACTAACACCTGGTGCAACTGATTGGCGTTGCCAAAACACAGGATACGCTCAGCGCTCAACGGTTCCCACGCAATGTCACGGTCAATCACCGAGCGGAACAGTTGAATGGTCTTGGCGCACAGGGCGGTCAGGTCGACCTCGCTGCGCTCACCAATCGGTTCACGGCGCGAGAAGCTGCGCAGCGATTGTACGATGTCGCGACAACGCAAGGCCGCCTCACGAATGACTTCGAGGTAGCGCTCCATCTTGTCGGGCGGAACCTGCGGTCGCTGCGCCAACTGCACAAAGCTCAAAATGGCCTGAAGCGGATTGTTGACCTCGTGAGCGACACCACCGGCCAAGCGGCCAATGGCTGCCATCTTCTCCAACTCGTTGGCCTGGCGCTCAATGGCAGCGCGTTCGGTCGTGTCTTGGTAGATACATAAATGCGCCCGTGATTCGCCCGGAAGCGGGTAGGCGCGCGCCTCATAGACCCGCGGCGAACCGGCGTGCTCACGGTCAATGCGCCCAAACCCCGTGGCGATGGGACACCCAGAGCAAGGCGCGGCATTACCACAAAGCACGGTGTAGCAGAAATGCCCCTCCAGCTCGCGCAGCGGCAGTCCGGTGAGATTCTCAAACGCGGCATTTACGCCTTCGATACGGTGGGTTTCGTTGACGATTGCCACCGGGTCGGAGATGGCATCCAACGCCGCATCCCAGCGCCGCCGAAAGGTGTGTAGGGCGGCACCATCAGCGGTGACTTGCTCGGTAAGCCGACTGTTCAAATATGCCAACTCTTCGTTGCGTTGCCGCAGTTGGTCCAGCAGGAGGTCACGCTCTCGACGCACCCGCGCGCGCCGCATCGATTCGTGCACCACTGAGACCAACGTGCCGATAGGACAAGGCTTGTGCAGCACCCGATGCACCCCGGCATCGTTGACGCCGCGTTCCACCGCCTCCAAGTCGGCATAGGCGGTCAGCAGCACCCGCTCCATGTTCGGGTGCTCCTCGCGCAAGCGCGACAACAACGTCACGCCGTCCATTTCGGGCATGCGAAAATCGCTCACCGTCACTGCGGGCTGATACAGTGATGCAAGCTTGAGCGCCTCGCTAGGGCGGTCGGCGGTAAGCACCCCAAAACCGTAGCTGGTTAACGTGCGCTTCAGGGCCCGTAGGATGTCTTGCTCGTCGTCCACCAGGAGAACCGGCGGATCGTCAGTGAGCCCAAGCATCTCTGACGGGTCATTGGGCGTCATGGGTGCCCGCTCTCCTGGGTCGAGTTCGACCATCGTGCCTCCCCTCTCTGCAAAGCCCAAGCCAGCCAAGTCTTGATAATTAATTCAATATTCTCAGCAACTTAAGAAGACAAGTCGAGTCAAACCAGGAGCTTTTTCCAGGGTATAAACAACCCTGGGTCATAATAACCCATAATTAATACGCAACGCCGTTGGGGGCAGTGCACCAGTGCTTCGGCCGGGCGGCGTTCCCTGATAGGATCTGGCTAGCAACCTTTGTCGCAACGCAGCGTAGGCATGGCTGTTGCAGGCCAACACGGGGAACGAGGACGAAAGTGACTTCATGACGATTCCAGGCAACACGCAGCTTGCCGACCTCCGCTCCTGGGGCGCGCCGATGGCCCCAGTGACGATTCTGGTTGCGGATGCGCCGACGGCCTGGAGTCCGGAGGCCGAAAGCACGTTGCGGGGACACGGCTATGAACCGGTCTTTGCCAAGAGCCCCCATGAGCTTGAGGAACTGATCGCGCGCCACCCTGCGCCGGTCGCCATCATCAACCTGCACTGGCAGCCCACGGGCGCTGGCGATGTGGTGGCACTGCTTAAACGCCGGCTGCCGCGTATTGAGCTGGTGTTGCTAGCAGGCCACCCCGATGACAGCCAACGGCTCCTGTATGTCGGAGCAGAAACAGCGCTCGAACTCCGCCGACCGTTGGAACCGGCCGAGATCCTCAAGTTGATTCACGCCGCCCTTGGCCGGCGTCGCGAACGAGCCCGCCAACATGCGCTCGCGGCCTGCCAGGAGATCTTCGCCACCGTGGAGGCGGTGCGCCTGCCTCAAGTGATCATCGACGCCGCCGTGAAGGCTCTGGACGCCGACGATGCATCGTTGATGGTCCCCGACAACGGTGGCCTGTTGCGTGTCCTCGTGGCGAGCGCCTCGAATCGCGCCGCCGAGTTGGGCGCACCGGTTGCCCCAGGCCAACGCGTGGCCGGGCGCGTCGCCAGCGACCGCCAGCCGGTGATTATCAACGACAACGTAGCGTGTGACCCACGCTTTCCAGACGTGCCACATCCGTGCCGTTCCATTCGTTCGAGCATCGTGTTCCCGCTGACGCTCGAACAGCGCCTATTGGGCGTGCTAAATATCAATCGCGTCGACAAGCGTGAGCCGTTTGATCCAGACGATCTGGTGGCTGCAGGCCTCTTAGCCAACCAAGCTGCCCTTGCCTTGGACAACGTCCGGTTGGTGGGCGAACTCAACGCCCGCATCGCCGAGGTAAAGGCAACGCAAGGGAAGCTGGTGCAAGCCGAGCGCTTGGCCTCCATCGGTCAACTCGCAGCCAGCGTGGCCCACGAGATCAACAACCCAATTGCCTACGTCATTGGCAATCTTGAGTATGTTCTGCCCAACTTGGCACGCGCCCTCCCGACCCGCCCGGTGCCGGGAGAAGACTGGCATGCCCACCTGCTCAGTTGGTGGGCAGGCATTGGCGCTGACACCGGTTTCGCGGAGATCTGCCGAGCGCTTTCGGAAGCCCAAGAGGGTGCCGGACGCATCCGCGACATCGTCAACGATATGCGCGTATTGGCGCGCGTGGACACCAAACTCGAGACCGTCATCGATTTGAATCGCGCAGTGCGCTCGGCCGCACGCCTGGCGGCCGCCGAAATCCGCGGACATGCCGAGTTGATCCTAGACCTGTGCGACGCAGCCTGGGTGCGCGGCAACCCCGGGCAATTGTCACAGGTATTTCTGAACCTCTTGATCAACGCCGCACAAGCGATTCAACCCAGTGTGGGCCCAGGCGCCCACATCCGCGTCACCACGGCGGTGATAGGTGATCAGATCCAAGCCGAGGTGAGCGACACCGGTGTGGGCATCCCCTTGCTGCACCAGCCGCGCATCTTCGAGCCGTTCTTCACGACCAAACCCGCCCATCTCGGCACCGGTTTAGGATTGGCGATCAGTCGCGACACCGTGCATCGACATGGCGGTGACCTGCGCTTCGTTAGCCAACCGGGGCGCGGCACCACATTTACCCTAACCCTGCCCCGCAGCCTTGACGCCGGCACCCTCCCTGACCAACGCCGCACACCACCGCCACCCGCCAAACACCAATCCAATCGGGTGCGGGTGCTGTTCGTAGAGGACGAAGAGGCACTGCACCACGCCTATCGACGCTACTTCGAACCGGAGTTCGAGGTTATCACCGCCGTGAGCGGCACCGAGGCCCTCAGCCTCATCGCGGGAGGCACAGCGTTGGATTGGGTAATCACCGATATCGTCCTGCCGGGCCAAAGTGGCATTGACCTGTACGAGCGCGTCAAAGTTCATGATGCACGCCTGGCAGAACACTTCATTTTTGTGACGGGCGCGGCCGCGCAACCCGAGGTGCGCGCCTTTGTGCAGCGGATCGCCAACCCTGTATTTGAAAAGCCTTTTGATTTCGGAACGGTGCGTTCGCTGTTGCGGTCGGGAGCCAAGGGATGACAAGGTCCAGGCAAACGCCACGAAGAGCTGTGCGCCGTTGTTTTCGCAGGCATAAGCGGCCAAGATAGTTGCGAGCGACAGCCAAGGGGTGGGGGTTTCTGTGACTCAGGGTGTATCCAGATCCGCCCAGCCGTGCTGCCGAGGCAGCACAGCTCCGGGCACCGTGCGCCGCCGGGCGTTCTCGGCACATAACCTGCAGATGGTGAACCGATGACATCCCAAGCCAAGAGCCCGAGTCGCCAACCTGTCGACCTCGTTGCCCTTGGGGTTGGCCTTGGCATGGCAGTACTGGGTGCCATCAGCGGCGAATTCTACCTGCGCTACCAACAAGGTGAACTGCGCGAGGTGCGCGGTCGAGAGCTAGCAGCCATTGCCGCAACCGAGGCCGAAGAGATCAGCGCCTGGCGCCGCGAACGTCTTCGCGAAACCCGCACGATTGCCATTGATCCGTACCTCGCGAGCGCGATGGTGCACCTCGAAACGCAGGCCAATGACACAGCTCTGCAGGCCGAGCTGCTAAAGCGCTTTGAACTCCTGCTGATTGATTCGGAGTACGCTGGCCTCCGCCTCACCGATAGGCACGGCGTCACGCGCCTACGCGTCGGGCACCTGGCGGAGCAAGTCCCAACCGTCACCGAGCGCACCATCAACCGCGCGCTGGCATCGCCCGGGCCGGTGATGGATGAATGGCACACTCATGACGATGGCGCGATCCATTTGCCCGTGATCTCACCGCTGCGCGTGCGCGCCACCGACGCACCCGTGGGCTACCTCGTGATGGTCATCGACCCTCACCGTGGCTTCTTTGCCCGAATGAAGAACTGGACCATGCTGCACGAAAGCGGCGAGATGCTGCTTTTGCGCGACCAGGGCGGTGATGCGCTCTACCTCAATGAAGCCAAGTACCGCCCCGGTTCTGGCATGCATCTGACGAGCTCGCCCACCTCGGGCGACAGCGTGGCACTGGCGGCCATTCACGGCGATACCACGTTGATTCAAGGCACAGACTACCGTCACGAGCGCGTGCTCGCAGCGGCCCGTCCCGTTTCAGATTCTGAGTGGGTCGTTGTGGCCAAGATGGACGAGCGTGAGGCGATCGGCTCCGTGCTCGGTGCGCGGCGCTGGACGCTCATAGTGACCGCCTTCTTAAGCTTCCTCACCGGGTTGTTCGTCTTGGTGTGGTGGCGGAGCCGCCGCGCTGTGTGGATCGAACGGATGCTGAAGGCAGAGATCGAACGCACGGCCCTGTTGGAACGTTATGCGGCGCTGTTGATGAGCGCCAACGACGCCGTCGTCGTCACCAACGATGCACAAGCCATCATCGAAGTGAACGACCGTGCGTTGGCGCTGTACGGCTACCGACGTGACGAAATGTTGGGGATGGACATCAACCGTTTGCGCGGAGGTCCCGAGCCCACCTCCAATGAACGCCCCTGGCTGTCCCCCACCGAAACGGGAGTGCTTTATGAAACTGAACACCTGCGCAAGGACAGCTCGTCAATCGCCGTCGAGGTAAGTGCGCGCACTTTCTTCGTTGGCCACGAACGATTTCAACAGGCCATCGTCCGCGACAATACTGAGCGCAAACGCAACGAAGCCCTGCGCAGCGCTTTGGCCGCGATCTCTGGATCACTGGTTGCGGCGGGGCCACATCTCAACGAGAACAACCGCGCCATCCTCGCCCAAGCTCGGCGCCTCACCAACAGCACCTCGGGCTTCGTCTCCGTGGTTGACCCGACGACGGCAGAGAACGTGGCGCAAGCCTTTACCGATGAGTTAGACGGCGTTCAGCCACCGCCGCCACGACAAATGGTGCTCAGCCGCAACGCCGATGGCAGCTATGCAGGCCTCGCGGGGCAAGTGTTGAATACCGGCAAAGGCTTCTTCATCAACCAGGCCGGTGACCGGCCGCTGGTACCCAACCTGCCACCTGACCACCGGCCGATACAACGCTTTCTCGCGGTCCCGGCTACCCTCTCTGGAAAAGTGGTTGGCGAGATTGCATTGGCCAACCCGCCGCGCGACTACACTGATCGCGACCTGGCCGCGCTATCACCTCTTGCCGAGGTTTTTGCCCTTGCCATCCAACGCACGCAAACGGAGCTCGCGGTCAAGGCCAGCGAGGGGCGCTATCGGATGCTCGCAAGCCTAGCGCCCGCCGGCATCTTTCAAACCGACGCCAAAGGCGAATGTGTCTTCGTCAATGCGCGCTGGTGTGAGTTAACCGGGATGCCACCGGAAACGGCCCTGGGTCAGACCTGGTCGTTGCTCATTCACCCCGATGACCGCGACCCAGTTTTGGATGGCTGGCGCCAGGCGATTGCCGCCGACCGTCCGTTTGAGGCCGAGCATCGCCTGCGCACGCTCAACGGCCGCGAACCTTGGGTCTACACGTCGTGCCGCACGTTGAAGGACGACGCGGGCCGCATCACCGGCTACTTGGTAGCATTGGTGGACGTCACCGAACGTAAACAGTTCCAGGAGCGCATCGCGCGCACCGAACGTCTGGCGTCGGTCGGTACGTTGGCGGCAGGCGTCGCACACGAGATCAACAACCCGCTGGCCTACGTGCTCGCCAACACTGAGTTTGCGGTGGCAGAGCTGTCACGCTTGCTCAGTCGCAATGCCCCGATCGAGCCCGCGGAGATGTTCGAGGTTGTCAATGCGCTGGAGGAGGCTGCCGGCGGTGCTGATCGCGTGCGCCGTGTGGTACGCGACCTGCGCACCTTCTCGCGCGTGGACCCAAGCAACGCGCTGCCGGTGAACGTCGAGCACACGCTCGAATCCGCCGTCAACATCCTGTTAAGCGAAATTCGCCAGCGCGCTCGCCTGGTCACAGAAATGGCCCCGGTACCGCCTGTGTTAGCTGACGAGACGCAACTGTCGCAGGTCTTTGTTAATCTGCTGTTGAACGCCACGCAGGCCATTCCCGAAGGTGAATCCGAGCACCACGAGATCCGCATCCTCACGCGCATCGCCCCCGACCAACGGGTGTTGGTCGAAATCCGAGACACCGGTCGCGGCATGAACCCGGACGTGCAGCGCCAGCTCTTCAACCCCTTCTTCACCACGCGCCGCGTCGGCGAAGGAATGGGGCTCGGGCTCGCCGTCAGCCACGGCATCATTGCCAAGCTGGGCGGCGAAATTCAGTTTGACAGCGAACCCGGCAAAGGCAGCTCCTTCCGGGTGCTCCTCAAACCCGCCGCCGAAACCCCAGCACAAACGGCCGACCAAGCACGCTCCAGAAACGCCATCCGTCGCGGTCGCCTGCTGGTCATCGACGACGATCCTCTGGTTGGTACGGCCCTGGTGCGTACGCTCAAACGCGAGCACGACGCTGTGGCCACCACCAGTCCGCGTGAAGCGTTGGAGCTCCTCGCAGCCAATCACCCGTTTGACCTGATACTCGTCGACGTAATGATGCCAGACATGAGCGGCCCACAACTGTACGACGCGGTGAAAGAACGCCACGGCGATGTGGCCGACCGCGTGGTATTCATGACCGCGGGCGCGTTCACGCCCAGAACCCAAGAATTTCTGGAGAGCTTCCAAGGCTTGGTGCTTCCCAAACCAGTGGACAGCGAGCTGCTCAATCGCATGCTCATTGCTATCACCCGCGGCGAGCCACTCCCCAAATCCACCGACCAGCGTGGCTGGTAGCCACCGTACCAGTGGGTAAATCTCACCCAGGGCTACCCATACCTGGGTGGCGCGTGCGAAGTTGTCTAAATTTCCAACGCAATATCCTAGAGTTATGCTTGGCGCGGAACGTGAATGCGTTGACCACGGCCTTGACCCATTGGGGGAATCAGCATGCTTATGAGCCCACCAGACACTCCACCCGAAGCGTACGCGACTCCGCCAAGTGACAGTCATGCCGCCAAACATGCCTTAGGCTCCGTGCGCAAACTGCGTGAGGAAATCGCCAGGCGACGACGGCGCGTGGAAGAGCTGCAAGCCGCGCAACAAGAACAACGCGGCACATTGACCCGCGCCAAACATGAACTCCAAGCCCTCACCGAGCGGATCCACAGCCTCGAAACGGGTCAGGCGAAGCAGAACCAAGAGTTGTTTGTGCTCTTGAATGAGCTAGATCGCATGCAAGCGCTGGAAAGTCGTGTCACCGCTCGGGCACGGAAACTTGCGGAAGCGGCTGCCGTGGCCGAGACACCAACCACGCGTCGTTCAGCCCCCCGTGCGACGTTGGTCACGGAGGTCAACCTGGAAGGTGACAACAACTTCTTTGTCGGTTACTCGCAGGACGTGGCCGAGGGAGGTCTGTTTGTCGCCACCCCCGATCCGTTGCCGATCCGAGCGCGAGTACTTCTAACGCTCACTCTGCCTGGCACCGCCGAGCCTATCCGGTGCATGGCCGAGGTGGCATGGGTGCGCGAGTACCATGAAGGTTCCGCGTACGAAAACGGCGCCGTTCCCGGCATGGGCATGCAGTTCATTGGACTATCCGCCATCGACCGCGACAAAATCGGCGCCTTCGTCAAAGAGCGCGAGGCGCTCTTCTACCCCGAGGATGACCTGGAGCCTTAGCCGCCAGTATCCGGCCCCGGTTGTTTTTTGGTGAAACAACTGGGCTGGCCAAGATATCTTACAGACGTTCAATGCGCGCTTGGGTTGGCTCTTCGAAATCCTTTAGGGAACTGGTCCGCACGAAGCGCTTACAGGCGAGTTCCTCGCCAACCCGCGAGCGCACAAACCGTTGAGCGTGGGTGAGGCCTGGGTGCAGTACCGCAGTGATAAGACGATCATGGTGTTTCTGGGGCTCGGGCTTTGCGCGAGCTGCCTGGGCCGTAGCAGCTGGAGTGAGCGGCGCGAGCTCCAATTGTCCGACTGCTGGCCCCATTGCGCAGGCCAAAGCGACTCCCACGCCGGGGGCGACGGCGACCAGGGAGAAGGTGGCGGCGGCCGCACCTGCGGCCAAGGAGCCGGGGTGACCGGCGACCCATGGGTGATTTGCACGGAGGCTGAGCTACGCG
>JAKLEG010000211.1 GCA_022703175.1 Myxococcota bacterium
AACGGGGCGTTCGATAGCTTGGCTACCTTAGCCGCTGCCTCGGCACCTCGCCCTGTGCCCAGGTGGACATAGATCTCGGTCGTCTTCTCGTTCCGGTGGCCCAACTGACCACCGATAACCCGACGATCGCTTTCCACCTGTGCCAGCTGCGCACCGCGGGTGTGCCGCAACTCGTGAAAGGTAATCGCCTTCACGCCGGCCGTGGCCGCGATGTCGTGCAGCGCCCGACGAACAACGCCCGACGGGTAGCCCACGATCTCGCCGGTACTTCGAGACGGGAAGAGCCAACGCGACCGCGGAAACCGCTGACTTCGCCACGCTAGATATGCACGCATGACCCTGACAACGTCATCGTCGAGATCCACGTCCCGCTTGCGGCCCCACTTGGGCTCGCATAGCTCACCACGCTGAACCTGTTGCTTGACCTCAAGCTTGGCCGGCCAACCACGGCCGCCCAGGCGCACGTGCTCGGGTTCGAGCGCGAAGACCTCACCTTCACAGACGCCAGTTCGGATCACCAAGAAGAACAGCGAGTACCAATAGACGCCGTCCTCATAGCCCTGAGCTGCGGCGATAAAACGATCAGACTCCTCGATGTCATAGAAACGCATCTCGGTCTCGGCTGCTGCGGGCCATTCCACATCCAGAACTGGGTTCCTTTCGATGAGCCCCTTCTTCAGAGCCCGGGCAAAGATCGCGTTGAGCGTGATTGCCAGGTTCTTGATGGTGCTCATGCTGTAAGGCTCCCCGGCCTCTTCGTTGGTGAGCTTGGGTGCCTTGCGGGCCGTCGGCAGCAGAAGCGGCTTGAGGACCTTCTCCTCGAGGACCTCGGCCGAAATCTCCTTAAGCAAGAATCCCTTCAGCGCTGGCGTCAGGTGACACTCAAGCTGCGAGCGCCGGCCTTCCCGACAACGAATGCTGTTGGGTCTGCGCCGCTTGTTCTTGATGCCGAGTACTGACTCCTCCCACCAGGTCTTGGTGAACTCGTCAAAAGTCACACCCCTTGTGGGCGCGATATTCTGTGCTTCGATCTCATGTGTCGTCGTCAGCACGTTATTCAGTTGGCCGGTGTTTGCCGCGGCCTGTAGCAACGGGTCGAGCTTTGCAGCCTCCTTTCTGGACAAGGCGTATCGCCTCCGAAATTCCTTCGTCCGGTTGGTGCTCGGGTCGCAGTAACGAAACCTGATCTCGTACAAGACCCTGTCCTTGGTGGGGATTGCTTTGATCATGGGATTCTCCGTCATCCCCGAACCACTCACGGAGAGCCCGCTCTGGGTTGCGGACCCAATCCTGAAGGACGCGAGGATCAAAGACAAGGTCACGACCAACGCGACCAAACGGAATCGCTCGGCGTTTGGCCATGGCGTAGATTCGGCTTGGTGGCACGCCCAACAGCTGAGCGGCCGCTTGGAGGCGGATGTAGCGGCTGGGTGACGCAGGAGGGACCTTCTCCGAAGCAACGGCCATTGGTAATGACTCCTCGAACTTGGCTCCTTGGGCCGTTGGACGGAGTTTGCTCGCGTGGGTCACATACAACTCAATGACACAGCGGCCCGGCTTCCGCCCATTGCCGAAAACCGGTCAAACCACGATGGTTGACTGAGACTGATCTCCAGGAGTGGCGACGCTTAGGCAAACGGTCCTGCCGCAGCCCGCTACTTGCGTTTCACACCGATGGGGAATTTGAACTCACGTTCGTAGACATCCAACATGAGAGCCTCGAGCTCGTCGCCGTACTTCAACGGCACCCGTGCGGAGTCATGGATGGGCAGGCACACCACGCCCTGTCGAACAAAGTGGTTGACGATGCGAGCCATGAGCTGCGAATCGCGCCACTGAAGATAGAGACCGACCCCCGTGCCGAAGTGGCGTGCGATGGGCTGATGTCGATCACAACAAGCCCGAATCACCTCTGAAACAGTGAGCCCGTGCAGCTCAAGGAACTCCGTGACTGGATCTTCCCGCTCTTCATCAGGGTCGGTGAGGTCATCGCCACCCGCAGCAATGTTGTAAAGTGCGCTCGTCGCGGACGCTCGTGACTTTGCGTTTAGAAGGACGTTCAGGACTCGCTTGGCAAAATCACGCAGTTCCGGGTATGCGACAAAGTCGTAGGGGTCCGCATCAACAGCGTGGCCCTCAAGGTGGTACAGCATAGTCGCATGCAAACAGCTGTAATCGAACTCCACAGTGGGTTGGCCATCAATTAGCAGGTGCGGCCGCGCAGACCGCGGCACGTTTTGGATGCCACCGCGGTAGAACCGCCCGCCGGACTGCCAGTTGCGCTTGAAGATTCGGCACCACTGGCGCTGTGCTTGAAAGATCTTAACCTGTTGCGGCGTCATCCCGTGACCCGCAGAGAAGGCCTGAGAGCTACCAGCCACAAGCGCATTGAGTTCCTCAACGCGCCGGCGCAAGCGCGTGCGTTCCCGCGTCTCAGGGTACTCGAGCAGGTGCCGGTCTTGATCGCGAAAAATCAGAACCTCCGGCATGGGCACAAACTCGACGTCGAGCTCGAAATCAGCGCACTCACGCACGAAGTCCTTGAGCCCGTTGATCGGCCAGACCCTCGTGCAGAGCTTCGACCAACTCGACCCTCGGATGACGCCGATCAGGCGGGCCCTTTCTAAGAGATCGAACACCGTCTTCACCGTCTTGTAGCGCCAGCACGAAGGCTGGTATCGGCCCGAGTATCGGTAGGCGCCCCTGCGCAACTGGACCGACAGCATGTCGCCGTTCAGCGCTGCTCGTACGAGGTTGCTCACGAACACGTGTGCGAGCTCCACTTGGCCGTCGGTGGGACTGCGGCAACCGCCTTCGCACAACGCCCACCGGGCAACCTGCGCGACCCTGTCACTTAAGAAACGAAACCGCGGGTCAAGTAGGGTGGCGCGGTTCAGCAGTGTGGCGCGGGCCTTGATGGCCGAGGCTAGCTGTGACTCCAACAGCATCTCGGGATGCACGCCCGCGGTGCGAGTTGGTACGGGCAACAGTCTGGAAATCACAGGAGGATTTGGCCGACCGCGAGGCACCGGAACCCGGTAGTGGCCGAGACTGGGTCCTCGATGGTCTGTTGGTTGTTGTCTTACGGTCAACACTGGTGGAAAGCGAATTGGCATGGCTATGTGCCTCCGTGAGAGAATCCACAGAGGCTGCCCGAATAGCTCGACCGGCATCATTGCCGAAAACTGGTCACATTGGTTCGAGGCAAATCCCCTTGAGCGGCGACGTTGCAAAGAACGGCGCGAAACAAGCCCGTCGGGACTGACGCGCAAAAAGATCTCGCTTCCGTTCGAGAATAGCCGCCGACCGTTTCGTACCGATGTTCAGCGGGTCGGTGGGCGCTTGGAAACCTTCCGCATGAAGAGTCGCGGCCCATCGCCTATCAAACTCTCGACCTGAGGCCAGGTCGGACGAAGCCATAATGTAGGCGATCCACCCAGCCAACTTTGTCGTGCCCGCGGGCCGGCCCTTTTTGCCACTCGATGGTCGTCGCAACATCCTGGCCAGCTTTCGACGGCGCCCATCGTTCGGCAGATCGCGGATCGCCTGCCTGATGCTGGCAATAGCAGAGGTTGACCGCCACTCAGGATCGGCTTGAAGGAACCGCCCTGCCGCTCGTACCGCAGCGTCGAGTTGAGTACCGCCGCCTTTTAGTTCGACAGCCTGAGTTGCTGCCAGCGTCGCTCGATAGATACCGCGAATCGAGGCTGGTTCTCGATAGACCAAAGAGAGTGCCTCCAGGCGACCGCGAGCCGCATTGGCAGTACGAGTAAGATAGAGCGCCTCGAAGGCGGGAATTGCCATACCGACGAGGATCCTAAGAGCCGCAAAAAAGTCGCTACCGGCCAGGGCGTCTCGCCAAAATTGAACGATTCCTGGCCCGCGTTCAACCTCGTCAAAGGCCTCACGAAACCACCTCTTGACCAACAGGCGCTCGGGCACTCCGGAGTCACTGAACGACGTCACTGGCCTGAAGGATGTGCTGCTGCAACAGATGATGTTCAGGAGCGCGGGCTCGACAGAGCGCCGTTTCGGCTGGGGAATGGAGCCAGCCTCTTGTTCTTTGAGTGCTTTGGCCGGCGATGTTCGTTCAAGACCAGATCGAACGCGGTCCTCATCCGACTGCCCCTCGCCGCGGGCGCGCAACTTTTCGAGGTACCACTTCATGGCATACTGGTCATCAGCGCCATACGGGCACCGGTCTACTCGTGGTTTCCAAAGGCTGTCAGCCTGTCTCCGGGACCACGGAGCCTCTTCGAGGAGGAGCTTGGCAAACCGAGCAACCCTGCGGTCACCCCAATTCTCGACTTGGTCTTTTGACATTGAAACGGTCCGGCCTCCTTGCATCACAGTCGACCCAGGGCAGCACTTCCGTCAACTGAAACAACAGCAGAACTCGGCGTGACCAGTTTTCGGCAATGGAGGAGGACGCTGCCAGAATGCAACAAGGTCCCCATGGCTACAACCCTGGAGACCAACATGTCACAGTCCCAAAAAGCCTCTCTGACCAGAAACACCACGCTGACTCCGGCTCCCGTCGAACGATCGCCCGGTGAGGCCATCTCCTACCACCGCGGTCGCGTCACACGGGCGTTCGGCGATGCTGCGACCGCAATCGTCGAGGCCGGACGGTTCTTGGCCGATGCACAACAAGAGCTGGGGCCATTGGGCCTGTGGGACGAGTTCTTGAGCGAGCACGTGCGACTCAGCATTCGCTCGGCACGGCTACTTATCCAAATTGGTTCGCACAAACCCTTCGCAAACGGCAACATTGTTGCCGCGTTGCCAAATGACCAGCAAGCGCTGGCCTGCCTTACTCGCATCCCTGAACAGGACCTGAGTGAGTTCGTGAAGTGCTGCAGAGGGAGCATCCAAGGCATGTCCCGCGCCCAGGTCAAATTCGCCGTGAACTCGTGGATCCAGGGGCATCACGAACTGTCCTCGCCCGCGCCGAAATTGGCGCGCCCACAATCGCGACACCGGTCACAGGTGAAGGCCGCAACCAGAGCTGCAGAGCGGCTTGCTCGATTCTTGGACGAGATCATCGCCGACCTTGATGTGGCACAACTGAGCGTCGAGGACAGCGCAAGGCTCGCCAGCAACCTAGCCCCAGTTTGGAACACCATACTGCGACTCAACCAGATTGCGAAAATCCTCGACGAGGTTCCATGCGATGAGGCCCAGGACGCCATCAGGGCGGACGCCAACCAGCCCTTCTAGGTTGCCGACTGCCCCGTTGGATACAGAGCCACACATGCCATGTGTATTGGTGAGATGCCTGCGGTCAATATTGCCGCTCCTCATACCTCGTCGATGTACGGCCCAAGTGCGCAAGCGCCCAGCAGCGCCGAGCCGTTTGCCTGGCAAAGAGGCGGACTACGCATCTTAGCATCTTCGCCCAGGATCCTAGGCGCTCATAATCACGCTGCCACTATCAAGCAAACCGAAGGAGTGAGTTCAATGCCAAGGACCAAGGAAATAGTCCCCGTAGCTTCTGAAGAACGGCACAGTCTCGCGGCCAGCGGATCGGAACCGTTGACGCCATGCAACCGCGCCAGCTGCCAACCCCAGTCCGAGATAGAGCTCTTCCGCCAGGGCAAGGGGACCGTGAACCTGGCGTGCCTCGGCGACGAAAGCAGTCGAGAGCTTTGGAGCCGCCTGGCCTTGCCGGCCGTAGAGTCCCTGATGCTGGACTTAGGTGAAGCAGGCCAAACAGCTGCAAACCGAATGCTCGCCACTGTGGCGGGCCAAACTTTTGCCGATTGGAGCTACACCACGGCGCAGTTGCGCGCAGTGGAGACAGCCCGCAGGACGCCAGGTGACAATGAGTTCTACCGCGAGCTGATGAAGCGTCAGAAGGAGAGCGTCGAACGCATGATGAGTTGCCTTGAGGCTTTGGATGGCTGCCACCCCCGCAACGTCCGCCTAACGGTAGGCTCAGCCGCCAACATCAACCTCGGCACACAGACCGCGGTACGCAGCGATGCCGACACGACCCGACGACCACGCACCAAATGATTTTGAAACGTCGACGTCGCGTTTCGTTCCTCGACGCCTTTCCGGCGGTGTCGATCGTCGGGGTCGATCGCCACAAAGCGGCGGCTCCCGGTAGCGACATGACCGTCGCTATGACGTTTCAAAGCGGCAACATGTCCGCGACCTACCAAGTCGCGTTGAGCTTCTCGTCCTGCCACTTCGGCGGCCACCGCCGCTGGTTGCTCTGTCCCGGCTGTGGGGCGCGCCGCAGGGAGCTACTGGTTGCCGGACTCACGCTCGGCTGCCGTGGCTGTTTCGGCACCCGCTACCGCTCTGCATGGCGATGGCCGCGCCTTCCGAAAGAGCTACGCCGCCCCTACCGACGCCGTGCCACTATCCTGCCGGTCAGCGACTCGCACGCCCCGGGGGAAACGGTGATGCCCACGACCGCCTGAAACCCCGAAATTTGAGGCTTTGGCACCACGTGGCCATGGTCACGCTCCAAAGAGGCCAAATTTGACGGTTTGGCGATTGGGTGTGATTGCCGAAAGTGGCAAATTTGGCACATTTGGCCACTACCGCCTGAAACCAGGACAGTGCGGTGCGCGCCGCTCGCAAGCTTTCAAGAAATCGTCCCAACGAGCGCATGTTGGGCCCGAACGGGTTCTCGACACGCAAGCACGCGTCCGTTCGTCGAGCTGGTGCGGCGCCAAACGGCTCGTCGGCGCTGGGAACACGCGTGGCCAATGGCGGTACAAGCCGCCACGACAGCGGCAGCGGCCTAAAATGAACTATGGCTATCAAACCGGGTACCTGCCCGGGGGAGATCGCGAACTGAGGGCCGCGTATTAGGGCCCAATTTTGGGTGGGCAGAACTGGGACCTGGCATTTTTTGGGGCCACCGGTGGGTGCCTTGGCGTCGGCCGCGCACCCGTAAAATGGCCCCGTAGGCGCGTTTGCCTGGCCGATATTGGGCGGTGGCACTTGGCCAATAGGCAGACATCCCCGGATTTCGAGGTTTGGCTGAGTGATGGTAACAACGGGCCACGCACCCTCCACCAAAGAAAAGGAACGCAACGATGCCGACGACTCGGAAGGTGACGCTTGGTGACGTCTTGGAGGTTGTACCCGGAGGCGACGCCGCCAAGTTGTTGTGGCGCGCAATGGAGCATCTCCTTGGGGTACCTGACCTCGACGCAGCTATCCGTGAATCTGACGACGCGTTCATCGTAGACCTAGCGAACCGAATTCAGCGCCTGGAGGCCCGGAACGCCGAGAAGGTCGACGCTTTGGAGGCCCATGAAATCGCCGTAATGGCCATCCAGCAGGCCCACCGCACCGCCGATGCAGAGAAACGGCGAGCCCTGGCCAACATCGTTGAGCATGCGCTTACCTACGACGCCCAACGCACAGATGCTCGTGGCCAGTTATTGATCCGAACGCTCGATGCTCTTGACGCTGTCCACCTTCACGTTCTTCGCACCTTAGGAGCGGCTGCCTTGGTAGTCAGTGAAGGCGGCGGCCATAGCTGGCTGTGCTCAGCACCAGACGACGTCGCGCCCGACGACTTTGCCAAGCGCATTGGCGGCCGAGGCCGAGCACTGAGCGGCTCACGTCACCACATCGAGGCGCTAGGGCAGGTAGTAACCCATCCTGCAGAGGAATTGCGCTTGCGCGAAATCTGCCAGCTGGAGGCGAGTCTCCTCAAAAAGGTGCTGCTCGACCTCGAGGCCCAAGGGCTCATCTGGCGACACCACGAGAGCACGCCCCAAGAGCTATTCATGGACATGACCGCGTTTGGCGTGCAGTTCCTGATGTTCACTGGCGAGCCAAGCTCCGATTGATACAGTGTCTGGCTTTTGCCGTTTGCCCGGCCACCTTTGTCACCAACGCTCTGGGAACCGCCTCACGATGGGGTCGCTCAATTTTCACGTCGCCAGCGGCCTTCCGGTTGAAGCGCAGATTGACGAGCACGTCCTCGCGGGCGCTGCTCTCCATCTGAAGGAGCCACCAGCCTCCGCTCTCTGCGCGAGCTGCCAAGTAGCCTTCGCCGGCTGCAACGTGATAATCGGCGCAAAACGATGGAGGCGTGGATGCCCGCATGAGGATGGCTATGGATTGGCGGCCTACTAATACTTCTGATTGCGGCTATCGTCGCAATCCGATCGCGTAGGACTACCAGACAATCCGTCGCGCCTCGGTCGCCCGCCCTTGCCCCCGCCGATACACGCGTTACGGATGAACAGCCCGCCGCCGCGTCACAGCCGCAACACCCGAGCGGCATTGCGGTCGGCGCGGAGCCAGATGCGCCCGCCGTCACCATCTCTACGCTGACTGATGACGAACGCTTTCGTACCGCATTGCCGGTGGACCTGGGCAGCGGTGTTGCCGGTAGGCTGGGAGCGCTGATGCAAGCTCTCCCATCCGTACTTGTAGCGAATGCGCATCATGGGCGGCACCTGATGGAAGTTACAATCAACGGGGAACTGGTCAGGACTGCCTCGGGTAAGGGTTTCCGCGCCTTTTCTGTAGACGCCAGTGGCCGCATCGCAAGCCAAGCGACCCTCTTCGACGTAACGCACCTCACGAAGCTTGTCGATGCCGCTGCTGTCTTGCAGATCGCGTCAGTCGTGGTCGCACAAAAGCACTTGGCGGACATCTCAGCCAAGCTCGACGTCATCGCGAAAGGCATCGACCGCCTGTCGACGTTCCTTGACGTTGGTCGACGGGCACGAATCTCGGCAACCTATGGCTACCTGCGCCAAGTTGCACAGGCCCTTCAACGAGGTGAGATGCCCGCGCCAATTCGCGACGAGCTCGAAGCTTGCGAACGAGATCTACTAGCCTTCCAGCACCACCTTGCGGCGGAGTATCGCCAGCGTGCCCAGGAGCCAGCCAAGCATATTGACGCCGTCGGGACCGGTGAGCTGCTGAAGAGCGCTACCCAAAAATACGAATCCCTAACAAGCTTGGCACACGACATGGCTCTGTGTCTGAAGACCAGGGTCTTGGCATGGCATGTATTGTCGCTCTACCCGGGTGAACCGCAGCTGAAGCTGGTCCGACAAGACGACATCTCGGCCGAAATTGCAGAGCTTCGAACGTTACTGTCGGATCTCGACTCTGCCTTGGAGGGTGATCTTGATCGATTCAGGGCCGTGTTCAACTTGCAGACAACATTGGATGAAAGAAAGAAGATGGTCACAGACGTCGCCGCAACGGCTCGTGCCGGACTTGTAGAAGGAACTGAGGCGTGTGAGAAAAGCGTTCGGGCTACGAGCAGGCTCATTCTTGTCGATTCCCACGACCTTTGACCCCTCTGGCCTAAAGTTTCTCACGAGCATTGACCCCCCTGCACCTGGAGTTTCCCAGGAGCAT
>JAKLEG010000212.1 GCA_022703175.1 Myxococcota bacterium
CGGCGCTGGACGACGAAAGGCGAACTGAGAGATTGTACATGCGTTACGCAGATGGGTGACCCCGGGGTCAATGCTCGTGAGAACGCGGGGGTCAAAGGTAGTGAGAGCCGGCAGCTGCCCGACGGCGCCAATGCCGAGCTGCCCAAGCAACCTACCTGCGAAGCCTGCACGGCCGTCTGCGTCGGGCTGCAGCATCAGCCGCCTACCGGGCGAAACAGCGCTGCAGGGCGCACGACCAAATCGCGGCTCCTCAACATTGTCATAGATCAACCAGTTCGTTGAAGCCGTCGAACGTGATGGATCACCACCCAACAGAGGCGTGTTGCGCGCGCTGCGGCCGCCAAGGGCGCGTTCGCGAACGTCCAGGTTGAGGGTGACCATGGATCTATCTGAGTGGAGGCTGTGCATGGGCCCGCATGACTCAACGGGGGTGCGCATCTCCCTGGTGGGGGATTTTCCCTGGCCGCTCGCTAGCGAACGACTGGCGACCTTGCTGACTCAGTTGGCCCCCATCGCGAGCAACCCGGTTCATGCTGAGATCTCTTCGGCGGCAGGGGATGGGCGTTGGTTTTACGCATGTGCCGGCACCTTGGCGCTGGTCAGTGGTGGCGCATTCACCGTTCGGTTCGAGCTACCTCAATGGACGGAGCCGACACCATGAGCCCAATCCAGGTACGTCGGAGCTCCGAGTTCATCCAGGTCGTAGACGACAACGGCGTGCCCATTGGCGACTGCACTCGTTTTCTAGAGCGCATCATGGTCCGCGGGCTGTCGGTGCATACGGCCGAGTCCTATGCCTATGACCTGGCCCTGATCCTGCGCTGGCTGAGCGATTCGCGTCGTGCGCTCGAGAAGCTGACTAGTGACGACTTGCACGATTTCATTGCCTGGGAACGAGGTCGAGGTAGCCATCCGCGCAGCATCAACCGGCGGTTGCACACCTTACGGTTGTTCCATCGGTTCGTAGTGGGCCTGGAGATGTCTGGTGCGCTTGAGGGTTGTGGCACTTACCGCAGCAGGCAACGGGACTGGGAACTCGGACTGCAGCGATTGCCAAAGCGCACGGTGCGACAGGCGCGGGTGAAGGTGGCAAAAAAGCTCATTACGCCACTGACACCCGAGCAGGTGCAAGCCTTCGTCCAGTCGCTGCATCGCTACCGCGATATCGCCATCGCTTATCTGATGCTTCTCTGCGGATTGCGCAGCGCCGAAGTGTTGCACCTGCGGCTCACCGATGTCGAGACCGACGATCGGCGAATACGTGTGCCGGGGAAGGGCAACAAAGAAAGGAGCCTGCCTCTGCCGCCGCTCGTGATACGGCTCGTCGACCGCTACCTCAAGCTCGAACGTCCCCGCGACTGTATCACTGACCGCTTGTTCGTGGTGCTTCAGGGTCGGCGCCGCGGTCAGCCCATGGGTCGCACTGCTCTGCGGCGGGTGTTCCGGACGCGACGCGAAAATCCCGCTCTGGCCAACGCCAACCCGCATCGGCTTCGACACACGTTTGGCACGGACATGGCGCGCGCTGGCGTCCGTCTGCCGATTCTGCAGCGCATGATGGGCCACGCTCACCCTGAAACGACCCTCGAATACGTCTATCTGACCGGAGTCGACGTTGCCGCCGAGTTCCAGCGTGCCGTGGCCGTGCTTGAGGCCCGATACTCGGTAGAAGAAGACGATAGTCTGTGATGGGCGCGCCCGTTGTTTTGCCGCCGTTTGCCGAGAACTACTTGGCGGAGACGGTCGACCGTCGAAAGCACCGGATTGTGCCGTTGTTTCATCGCTGGCTCGAGAACGCGGGCAAGCGGGTAGGCGACGTCACGGTGGGTGACATCGAGGCCTTTCTCGAACAGCCATCAGGCCGGCCCATCGACCACATGACGCGCAACAACCATCGATACGAACTAAAACAGTACCTGCGATGGCTCGCTGAGCGTGGCCTTGCCGGGCCCTTTCAACGCGAAGAACTTGAAGGTTACCACCGGCAAGCAATCCCCGACGAGCTGCGCGAGTTCTTGCGGTTCTTGGCACCAACGCATCGGCCAGCCACTGTAGCGCTGTACCGCTCAGCTCTGCGGCAATTCCATCGATGGCTCAGCGAGCAGAACCTTCAGATCGAACAGGTCGACCGCGACGCGTGTCTACGGTGGAGCCAGCGTTTGCACGAACGCGGCCTGCATCCATCGACGCGCGTTGGCAATCTGGTGCAGGTGCGTAAGTACCTCGACTGGCTTTGGGAACGGCGGCGGGTCGCTCTGCCGGGCTCGGCCTGCCTTCGAGCGGAGGATTTCCCCAAGAAACCCGAGTATTTACCGAGACCTTTGGCTCCGGATCTCGACCGGGAACTCCAAGACCAGCTCAAGAAATCGAAGTCGGAAGTGGGCTTGGGGCTCTACGTTATGCGTCGGACTGGCTTGCGTGTCGGCGAGCTTCGGGTGCTCGAGCGCGACTGCGTGATGGCCGACCACGCCGGGCGACACTTTCTCAAGGTACCGATCGGCAAGCTTAACAATGAACGGTTGGTGCCACTCGACGCGGTGACGCTCAGAGTTGTCACGGATCTGCAGAAGAAAGCGCCCGCGAGCAGCCCATGGCTCTTGGAAGGTGCCCGCGGCAGACCCATGGCCGCAGATACTTACCGGTCCATGTTGACCAGGGTTGCCACCAACGTGCAGCCGGACTCCCGCATCACGACCCACCAGCTGCGTCACACGTTTGCGACTTCGCTCATGAACGGAGGCATGAGTCTGATGGGCATCATGAAGCTGCTCGGTCACCACGATTACCGCATGACGCTGCGTTACACGTCGATTGCAGACGAAACCGTGGGTCGGGAGTACTTCGAGGCGCTCAGCCGGATTGCCGAGCGCTACGAGCTACTTGGGATTCAATCGCAGCCTGACGCGTCGGCCTTCGATCCAGTCGCAGCGCTTACTGATATTGTTCGTTGGATTACCACCGAGGTGAGCGCCGTCGCCGAGTGCAGCCGTGACGCAAAGCTCATCCACGATGCAAATTTGGTGATTCGCCGCCTGCAGGGCACCCACGATGATCTCCAGAAACTCAAGGCGACCGTAGCGGCGGCAAACGAAGAACGGTGAACGCGCCAAAGATGGGCTGTCCGATAACCCTCAACATACCCAGGTAAAAGAGGCCACATAGTTTACATAAGATAAATTATCGGTCATAAAATCTAGCACTAGGTGAACGCCGATTTTGGGCACCGTTAGGTGCGCATCTGAACGCAGTGGCGCCTACGTCGAGGTCGGTTTGTCTCGGGCCTGAGCCAGACGCTGCAATTCCTCGGCAATCCGGCGCTTTTCAAACTCCGCTTGGTGGCGTAGCTCTTCACCTTGGTTCACGAGAAACACGATACATTCTCGCTCGGCCAACCACTCAGAGCTCTCTTGGGCTGGAGCCTGGATGGTATCCAGCTCGGCCAACAAGCGTCCGCGCTCGGCGAGAAAGAGGCCAAGAGCTTCGGTGTCTGAAACGGGCGGAGCCTTGAGCCGAGCCAGTGCCTCTAAAATTTGAATACGGCCTGGCTCTATGGGACTCACGGCGCTGGCGGGGCTCCGACATGGCTGGTGCGGGCGATTGTGACCGCTTGCGCCCAGGTTTCACGCAGCTCGCGTAGGTGTTTCTGGACTTCATCCAGAGCTTTCACATCGAGCTTGGCGCTGGCCACCTGCAGCCGGTCGCGCAGGTATTGGTAGAGTCGGGTCAGGTTGTCGCACAGCTCAGGCGCTTTGTCGCGATCTAGGGTGCTTTCCAGCTCGCCGACAATCGCCAACATTCGACCAATGGCCTGGCCCTTTGCGGCAATTTTGCCGTCTTTGAGCGCCTGGTTGGCCTCGTTGCCATAGCGAATCGCCGCGTCGAAGAGCGCGATCAAGATGCCTCCGGGATCGGCGGTAGCGACTTCATTCTGGTTGTAGCGAGCGATACGCGCGTTGGTCATGATCAACTCCCCTTGGTGGAGGCATTCAGATACTGCGTCAGGTAGCTGCTTTGCGTCTGGAGCGAGCTCATCAACGTCTCCAACGAGTTGAACTGTGCCTGGAGCTGCTTCTCATACTTTGTCAGCCGATCTTCGAGTTTGGTCACGTCGCTCGCCGCTGAACTAATCCGTTTGGATAGTCCTTGGATACGCAAGGTGAGCCTCCCGTCGATGCTGTCGGTGTAGCGATCAGCCATCGAGCTGACACGATCTGAGACCGCGGTAGAACCCAGGCTCTTGTCGCTGATAAACAGCCGTTGAACGGCCTCCATATTGTTGCCGAGCGCCGTGGTGAGCTTGCCAGAATCGACACTCAATGTGCCGTTGGCCAAGGTCGTGATACCAACCTGCGCCAGAGATGTGGGACTCTCAGCGAGGCCTTGCACCGTGTTGGTCATCGAGCCTTGGATGTCGCGCTGCAGCGTTCGCAGCGTCAGGTCGCCGACCAACCGGGAGGGGTCGTAGGTGGTGCTTGTGGTGGTTTGCTTGCCCAGTTCGTTCATCACCGCGTTGTAGGAGTCGACGAACTCTTGCACCTTCTTGACGATGCCGCTTTGATCCACCGAAACGTTTACCAACGTCGATTTGTAGCCGCCTAAGCCATCGCTCTCGCTGGTACCGCGCAGGTCGAGAGTGACGCCCGCAAGCGCGTCGTTGACGATGTTGGTGCTTCGTGTGATGGCAATGCCATCGATGTCCATCTCCAGATCTTGAGCTGCCTGGATGGTGTTGGCTGGTTTCGACAGCCCCATGGTCAGGCCCGTGTCATCGAAGGTGATGGCATGTGCGAGTCCCGAGGCTTCGCTGCTCACCTGCAGCCGGTATTTCGTGCCATCGAAAACCACCGCGGCGTTCGCGCCCGCAACTTGCGTATTGATAGCGGTGGCCAGGCTCTCCAAGGTGGTCGAACCATCCACGGTGATGTCGACCGGAGTGCCAGTGCCCGCGGTAAGTTTGAGCGTGCCGGTGCCGAACAACCCTGTAGCTGTTTTGGATTCGAACGCATCAGAGTAGGTTCGTTGGGCGGCCGCAAGGTGGTGGACCGCGACGGCAAAGGTGCCTGCCGCAGCGCCTGAACCAGCGGCTACCCGAACGATGGTGGCGTCGGCTGAGGTCGCCGTGTAAGCGCCGAACTCATCGGGAGTATCTAGGGCCTTGGCCTTGAGCTCTAGGCTTGCGATGAGGCTCTTGATCTTGTCGAAGGTATTCTTTTGAGTGGTGAGGTTGCTCTTTTGAGTTTGGAGTCGGGTGATAGGAGCGCGCGCCAGTTCCGTGAGTTTCGAAACAATGGAGGAGGTGTCGAGCCCGCTCGACAGGCCGCTGAAATAGATGCCGCTAGCCATGATTTTCCCTCCGTCCTAAAACGAAGGCGAGAGGCGACCCCCGGAAGATCGCCTCTCGGACTTCGTGGTTATTACTTGCCGATGAGCGAGAGTGCCACCGACGGCAGCTGGTTGGCTTGGGCCAACACAGCCACGCCCGCTTGCATCAGGATTTGGTTGCGGGTCATCTTGGCGGTCTCTTCCGCGACATCCACATCCAAGATGCGCGAGTTCGCGGCCGACAGGTTTTCTAACACACTCCCCAGGTTGCTGATGGTCACCGCGACGCGGTTCTGGGCAGCACCGAGTTGACCGCGGTTCGCAGCCACCGAGCCGATGGCGGTGTCCAAGGCCCCGAGCGCCGTGCGAGCGTTGGCTGCGGTGGTCAGGCTCGTGGTGTTCAACGCCAGGTTGGTTGTGCTGGAGCCGCTGAAAGCCGTGACCGAGATGCGGTCGTTGGCGGTGTCGAAGTTGCCAACCTGGAAGTTGACGCCAGCGGACAGCGAGCCATCGAGCAACTTGGCACCGTTGTACTCGGTGGAGGCCGAGATGCGGTCGATTTCATCGGCCAACGCTTGGTATTCGAGATCCAGCGCGGCGCGTTCGCTGGTGCCCAAAGTACCTTCGTTGGAGGCTTGCACGCCGAGTTCACGCATGCGCGCGAGCATGCCGTTCACTTCACCCAGCGAGCCTTCAGCCACTTGAATCATGCTGACGGCGTCGTTGGAGTTGCGCGCGGCTTGAGTCAAGCCGCGAATCTGGGCCGTCAACTTCGAGCTGATGGCCAAGCCAGCGGCATCATCGGCAGCGCGGTTGATGCGAAGGCCAGATGACAAGCGGCCCACGTTCTGGGTCAGCGCGTCCTGGGTTTTGGCCAAGTAGTGCTGAGCACCAAGCGAGGCCGCGTTTGTCATCAATGAGATTGCCATGGGTCACTCCTCATCGCTGTATGCTACAGCTCAGGTTTTTGGGGCCGCGCCGCGAAAACCCCACCTGGGATGTTCGTTCCGGCCTTTCAATGATTCTCATCGACGACCCGTGGCATTTTTTGAGGGCTTTGGGCGGAGAGATTTGTGTTCGGTGCCATCTCGACGCCAAACAGGTGTGCAGTTGTCTCCTTTTGCTCAGCAATTCCGCCAATGAAGGCTATATGTAGGATAGTGTCGTACAGTTGGAATAATTTCTTTTGCAGCGATTCTGGGACGTTTTCCCAGGCGCCCTTGGCCAAGAGCCTGGTTTCCAGGTCGTTGGCTTGGGCTAAAAGCGTCGGGATTTTGGCAAGGTCGTTCTGCAACCGGGTCAGCTCGTTACCGAAGTAGCGCCGGTTAACCGCCTGCGGGTACTTGGCTGCGAGCTTGAGCAGGCCGGGTGCGATGCGGCGTTGGCGGGCCACGAAGGCACCAAGGTCGATGGGGTGATCGTGGTAGCCCACAGCGTTGACATCGTAGATGATGCGTACGTTACGTTGGTGGAGTCGCAACCCTAGATCGGAGTCCTGGTAGCCATAGTCGAACTGCTCATCAAAACTGCCCAATTCTTGTAGCAAATCAAGGCGCAGTGAGAAGTTCGGCGCATACACAAAAAAGGGTGAGATATTGCGCGGATTGGTGATTTTACCAAAGGCGAACTGCGGGCCATCGCCACCCAGATAAGCCATGAAGGGTGTTTTGGGTACGCTCTTGTCGTACGGGATATAGCCCAAGACTCCCACGCGCTTACGTTCGGTGTGGTGGCTCAGATGCCGCGCGACCAGGTCCGGGGCAGCGTAGATGTCGGCGCAGCTCAGCAGGATGATCTGCCCTTTAGAGTTTTGTACTCCCAGGTTGGTGGCCGCGGTCTGACCACAGTGGACGGGCTCTAGCACTGTGACGGCGATGCGGTGCGGCACTTGGTCGACGATGCTCCGGGCAACACCGCTGGCACCGTCGTCAATCACCACAAGCTCATACTGCTCGGGCGCCACTGTTTGGTTGTCGAAGCTTGCCAAACTGCGCGCAAACGTGCGCTCGTTTTTGTAAAACGGCATGACTACCGACAGCGCGAGCGAGGGGCGCATCTTCATCGGCCCTCCTTGACGCTTTCGGCGGTGAGTCCATGCCGACGACGCATGATGGCCACAAGTTCAGCCAGGCGGTGTTCGTAGCGGTGAGCGGTGCGGATTCTTTCTTGGGCGCTTCGGACAATGGTCGCCCGTACCTCAGGATGTGCCAGGTAGTAGCTAACCTTCTCGCGTAGCTCGGCCGCATCCCGATATGTTGCTACCTCGGTTTCGGGGTGGAACAAACGCGCGACATCATTTTGGGCGTCGGTGAGTAAAAATCCACCCGCCGCGGGCACGTCGAACAATCGTTGATTGACCGCCTTTGGCATTTGTAGACTGGTGGCGTTGATATTGATCGCAGCGCCGGCGTACAGCGATGCAACCTCGGGGCCGTGGTTGATAGGCGGCGTCAACCGGGCCTGCGGCAGCAAGCGTCTCCAGCCAGCGTCTCCTACGATTTGCAGGCCGTGCGCAGCCAGGGCCGTCAGCAGACCGGTCCGGTAGTCGGCGGTGGCGCGCCAGGTTGCATACGCGATGGCATCCAGTCGCGCTGTGGGGGGGCTATTGGGCCAGAGTGACTTGGCCAAGCTCCAGATATCGGCATGACGATCGTTGAGCAGCGCTTGGCGGATTGCCTCGGCCACCGGGCGGCCGCGCGTGGTCACCCTCCCCTTCCACTTGCTGATGGCGGTCGCCATGCTGTCACCGACGAACAGCAATGGCCCGACGTTGTGCGCGGGCAACGTGGGCGTCAAGAATGCCGGACTAACAGCCAGCGGCAAGTTATGCACGTGGGTGGCGCCCGCGGCTAACAGCAACGGGGTATAGCCAGATTCCCAAGTGAATGCGGTGGTGTACGCAGGTGCTGGGAAACGCTCGCTGCGCAACACGAACAGCGGACTGTCGACGTACCAAACAGCCACCGGAATTTGCAGTGACTCTAGGAGCTCGGCGACATGGCCGCTGTCGTCGAACCCCATATGGTTAATAGTGAGCACCATGTCGGGTTCGTGTTGCACCAGGTTCCACAACAGGCCACGCACCACCTCGTCCACACGGGTGGGCAGTGCCAAGCGCGTGACGGTATGCCCGAGTTGTACAAGCGCCTGTTCGCAGGCATCTACCAGGTGATAGTTGCCATCCAGAAGCAGCACGCGCGCGGCAGGCCGCTCAAACTTGCGATAGCTCAGGCGAGCTTTCAGAGCGCTTTGGGAGATCGATGCCATGAGTTATGCGGCGGTTATGCCCGTCGTCGTCGCGACGGCCCAACGGGATGCTGTCTCAAGAGCTTGTGCCATAGCTAGGTGGGTGTCGTGTTCACCTTGGACAGCGCATGAACCCAATGTTTCTTGCAGGCGTTCGCGCAAATCGGCATGAGCCGCATGGTGGCAGAGTTCCCGCTCCATGAAGTTCGTGATTTCTGTTCGTGTGGCAGGGTCGGGAGTTGGCAAGCCAGCAAATACGGCCAGGCGGTCGATTTCGGGCCACGGATCGGTCAACAGGCGTTCATAGCTCATGACCAGCGTGGGTAGGTTGAGGATGCTGATCGCGCGGAACAAAATCTGATTGTAGCTGTGCCACAGCCGAACGCCATCCACGAGCGGGATCTTATCGCGCTGCCACAGCGATTGTGCGACGGCCAACGGATCGCGCACGCACAGCACCGCGCCCGCTTTGGGAAACAGGCCGTGCCAGATTGGCAGCGTCAAGGAGGTGCGTGGATCTTTGAAGGCAAAGCGTGTGAGCAGCTTCAGCTCGCCTTCCGCTTTGGTTAGCAGGCTCTTGGATTCTGGTGACAGCATTTCGGGCGTGACGGCGACCGGATAAGTCCATTCGTGCTCGGTGGTGGCGCCGATGGCGTCGCACAACATGGCTTGGTTGGCCTCGACCACCGAAAGGTGTTCCCAGTGCCCTTTCGGATTTGAGGGATCGGGTTTGTCGGTACCCATCAAGCGATTGCCTAGCTCCAGTCCCAAGAATCCGGTCAAC
>JAKLEG010000213.1 GCA_022703175.1 Myxococcota bacterium
GGTCTCTGATTCGATGTCGAGGGTACCCCCGAGCGCGTCGATTTTGGCCCGCACCACGTCCATACCGACGCCGCGACCGGACACGCCGCTCACCTCGGTTTTTGTCGAAAACCCAGGGGTACAAATCAGAAATAGGGCCTCGCGCGTTGACATTTGCTCGGCCTGACGCGGCTGCAAAAAGCCCTGCCGTACCGCGCGCGCCTTCAGAGCTTCGACGTCCAGACCACGACCGTCATCGGCGATCACCACCACCACGGTGTCACGATCGCGGCTCGCGACAATGCGAACCTGGCCTAGTGCCGGCTTGCCGGCTGCCAACCGCTCCTCGCGCGACTCAATGCCATGGTCCACGGCATTCCGGAGGGTGTGAACGAAAGGGGTATCCAGGTTGTCTAAAATGGCCCGATCCAACTCAATGGCGTCGCCTTCGATAGTGAGTTCCACATCTTTGTTCAGGTTGCGCGCCAAATCACGTACCAGCCGCGGCATGCGGTCGGTAACAACCTTCATCGGCATCATCCGCACGGCCATCACCTGGTCGCGCATCTCGCGGATGCGGTTCGCCAAACCATCCAACGCGCTCTTCATCTCCGAATCGGGATGATCCCCAAGCAACCGTTCCAACCGCTGCCGCAGGATGAGTAACTCGCCGACGTTGTCGATGAGACTGTCCAGAACTTCGGTCCGCACCCGCACGGTCGAGACGGTCTTGGCGCCCTCCGTCGCCGCTTCCGAATGGACCTTGGCAGGTGGCACAGCAAGCGTGGACTGCGCAAAAAGCTCCACGTGCGTCACGTCGGTGATGGCGCCCAAAAGCTTGAGGACAGTCTCGTCGCGCGCCTCCGAAATCCACTCGAACGTCACCTCCGTGGTCACCGCATGGCCGCGACGGATCTCGTCAATCGGCGGGTGGGCGGTCACGATGGTGCCAAGAGTCCCCAGTTGCTTGTGCGCCATGAACAAGCGCACGGCCGGGGCTTTACAATCGGGGGTCAGCCGCACGATCACGCGTCGCATGACGCCTGCGGGAGATGCCGCGCCAACAGGTGGGCTCGCGACGACGCCAGGAGTAGGCAGAGGTCCCAACGTAGGAGCTGCCACCGCCGCTGGGACTGCGGACGACGCGCTGTGGGCTAACAGGGCATCCACAGCCCGTACGAGCGACTCTAAGGGCGGCATGGGCGCATCATCCGCAGCAGCCTGCACCTGAGCCGACATCCCATCGATCCCTTTGAGCACAAGATCGATAGCGTTGGCATCCAAACGGGCGTGCGCATCGCGGGCGCCCGCCACCACATCCTCGAACCGATGGGCCAACGTCGCAAGCTCGGTGTACCCCATCGATGCCGCCATGCCCTTGATGGAATGGACGCGGCGAAACACGTCGTCGATAAGGGGACCAGGGTCGGCGGCCGTCTCGATCGCCACCAACAATCGCGAGAGTTCAGCGAGGTGTTCGCGGCTCTCCTCAAGGAAGAGCGCCTTGTACTTGGCTACATCCACGGGCTCAGGGGGTGCCGGCGCGTGCGCTCAGAACCTTTTGTACCACCCGTTGGACATCCTCGGGTTTGAATGGCTTCACAACAAAATCGGCGGCGCCGGCGTCAATCGCCTCCATCACCAACGACTCTTGTCCGAGTGCGCTGCACATCACCACCACAGCATCCTTGTCGAATGCCAGGATTTCCTTGGTGGCTTCGATGCCGCTCTTGAACGGCATCACGATGTCCATCGTGGTGAGGTCGGGCTTCAGCTCTTTGTAGCGCTCCACCGCCTCGACACCGTTCGCAGCTTCACCCACTACTTCGTATGCTTCACCGGCGAAGATGTCCTTGATCATGTTGCGCATGAAGATGGCATCGTCGACGACCAGCACTCGCGTCTTGCTCATTCCGTCACTCCCTGGGCACCCCTGGATTTTGCGTTCGCCTCGAACGCCCGGACCAGTGTTTCCAAGAGCGGTTCGACCTCGATGACGTTGATCAAGCGTCGCCCGCGTTGTGCTACCCACCCGGTCCCGGACCCGGGCGATACCTCACTGTCCTTCATTTCGGACGCCGGCACAATCTCTCGTACCCGCGCCACAAGCAACCCTACATTTCCTGACTGCCTCTGCCCCTGCCGCAATAGCACGATACGCGTCTCAGGGCCCATGACTGGCTTGGTGGCGCCACGTAACAGAGGCGCCGGATCAATCACCGTCACGATCCGACCCCGATGGCTCATGATGCCCAGAACCATCGCAGGCGCAAGCGGCACCAGGGTCAGCGCTGCTGGTTCCAACACCTGCACCACACTCGCAAGCTCAATGCCAAAACCACCGCGCTCATCGTCGGCAGATTCCCCCCCGAGTTCAAAGACCAACACCGGACCGCTCGTCGGGCCGCGCAGGACCCCTAAGCTCATGCGCCGCCCTGACCGCGTTCCGGCTGTAACCGGAAGCGTGTCACCACCGCCTGCAGCTCATGCGACAGGTTCGTCAACTCGACCGCGCTTGATGCCATCGCCTGCATCGAGGCGGAGTTCTTCTTGATGGCGCGACTGGCCGATTCACTCATGGATGCGTTCGATTGGGCGACGCTCGAAATATTTTCGATCGCCTTGACCATTTCGCCCGCGCCTTCAAGTTGCTCGCGCGTGATGTGCGAAATCTGGCCTACGACGTCGGCACCCTTCTGGGCCGTCACTGTGATGTTCTCAAGCGACTGAATGATGGCCGACAGGTCCTCGCGCCCCTTCGCCAACTCCTCCGTCGATTCTCGCATCGCGACCACTGCGTTGTCGGATTCGGCCATATTCGCGTGAATCAGCTCCGCAATTTGGTCAGCGCTCTTCGAGCTGTTCTCGGCTAGCTTGCGGATTTCATCGGCGACCACGGCAAACCCGCGGCCATATTCGCCCGCACGCGCTGCCTCGATCGCGGCGTTCAACGCCAACAGGTTGGTGGTCTGTGACAGCTTGGTGATGACATTGACGATGTTGCCGATTTCCTTGGACTGCTCGCCAAAGCGCAGCACACGATCCCCGGCGTCCTCAATCTTCTCAAAAACCTTGCGCAACTTGTCGACGGCGAGCTTGCCCATATGGCTGCCCGATTGTGCCGCCCCGGCGGTGTCGTTTGATGCAACCGCGGCATCCTCGGCAGCGCGGGCTGTGTTCTCGATGCCACTGGCAATATGCGAAATGATCTTGCTCGCCCGCTCAACCAGCTGAGCCTGAAGCTCAGCCCCCTTGGCGATCTGCTGAATAGAGCCCGTGACCTCTTCGGTGGAGGCGTTTACACCCTCGGCGGTGCGGGACAAATCGCGGGCCGAATCGGCCACGGCACGCGCCGTACGCTGAATATGCGCCACCAACTCGCGCAAGTTGTCCAACATGAAATTGATCGAGTTGGCCAGCGTGTCGACTTCGTCTGGCACGGTGCTGGGTTTGCTGAGCTTAACGTACTGCGACAGGTCGCCGCGCGATACGCTGCTGGCAAACTGAGACAGCGTCTGGATGTTGCGCGTCAAAGAACTCGACAACAACGTGCTGCCAAGGCCGCCAAAAACCAGGACGCCCAGCACCGTCAGCCCCCACAACAACGCCGAGTCGGTGACGAAGGTCTTGGCCACAAGCGGCACGACGGCACTCAGGATGGAGATCCCGAAAAAGCCAACCGCGAGTTTGATGCGCAAAACACGTTGCACGACGATGTAGGCTGCCACCCTAAGAGGAGGAGGTCAAACCCCGCGACCACCGCGGGGAAGATCAAACGAAACAACGGTGCCGACCCCTTCGAGACTCTGAAGGGTCAACGTGCCGCCCGCGCCTTCGATAAGGCGTCGGCATTGGCTGATTCCCAAGCCAGTGCCATCCTTGCGCGTGGTAAAGAAGGGCGTACCCACTTTACGCAAAACCTCGGCCGACATCCCTGGGCCGTTGTCGCGAATCACAAAGGCCACCGTGGTAGGAGTTTCGCGCACCACAAAATCGAGCCGTCCCCCGGGTGAACCGCGTCGCTGCAGCGCCTGAGCGGCATTGGCGAGCAAGTTGATCAGCACCTGTCCCAACTCGGCACTACCCACCCCTATGGGAGGCAACGTTTCCGGATGGTCCACCACCAAATCTGCTTGAGCATGCATGATCAAGCGCTGACACACTGCGAGCGCAAAACGTAACGTGGGCAACGGGTCGGTCAACGCCTGGGAAGTGCCACGCGATGCTTTGAGCATACGCTGCACGTTTTGTACGAGCTCCCGCATCAACACGACGCCCCGGTTCATGTCGGCAGCGAGTGAACCTAGGTCGCTCCCCAGCTCTTCGATGTTTTCACGGTCCATCTGGCTGAGCCCAGCGCCATGCGCTTTCACCAAGCTCAATAATGAGGGGGCCGATTGCGCTAAGTGCATCAAGTGGTCGACGTTGGTCGCCATGTACGACAACGGCTGGCTGATATCATGCAGAATCGCGGCCTGGATACTGCCCAACGTCGCCAGGCGCTCAAGCTCCAACAGACGCAACTGCGCCTCGGCATGCTCTTGCCCGACTCGAAACGCATCGATGGCCCAGGCGAGCATATTCTCGATATCCGCGGGTGACCACGGTTTGATCACGTAGCGCGCCACTAAACCATCGTTCACCGCTCGCAGGATCGGATCGAGATCTGCGTAGGCTGTGATGACGGCACGAATCACATCTGGCCGCCGACGTTTGACGTGCTCCAATAGCTCGTTACCAGGCATCCCGGGCATGCGCTGGTCAGCCACCACAACCCCAATCGGCTCCTTGGCCAGAATCTCGAGTGCCTCGGCTCCAGAGGCTGCCGTCCGGATCTGAAATCGATGCGCGAACGATTGTTCGAACACCACGCGGTTGCCGAGGTCGTCGTCGACGTAGAGAATAACAACGTCGTCTTGACGTTTCATGACGCTCTTGTCTCCCTAGGGAGCGACGCCGCGACGGTCCGCGACGCATACTCATTCTGCTGCTTCAAGGGCAGTTCCAGACGAAACACTGCACCGCACGGCCGATCGATGATGGAGACCTGACCGCCATGGCGCTGCAAATACATCTGCGCCATCGTCAACCCCAACCCCGTGCCTTTACCAACCGGCTTGGTCGTAAAGAACGGGTCAAAAATCTTGCCACGCAGCTCAGGCGCGACCCCCGGACCCGTGTCCCCGACATCAATCACCAGCTTACCGTTCTCGTCGCCTGCAGCCACCCGAACCTCGCCGGTCTCACCGGCTGCATACACTGCATTGTCGATAATATTGTACAACGCCTGGACCAAGAGGGGCCGTTGGCACCAGACGTCCCCGAGATAATCGACGTTGACCCGCAGCTGACAGCCGTTGAGTCGATCGGCGAAGCGATCGCTTACCTCTTTGATGAGCGGCACCAATGGCTCCATCCGGCAGGTCGCTTCACCCGTCGAGCTGAAGCCCAACAGATCGCGCGCCAGGTTGGCCATTTGTTGAGCATTGCTCTCCAGCAGGTCAACCAAACGGCCCACCGGATGCGAACTGTTGCTCAAGTCGGCCGGTAACAGGCGTTTCAGCGGTGCCACCGCATTGGCAACCACGTTCGCAGGGTTGCGAATCTCATGCGCAAGTCCCGCTGACAACACGCCAATCGATGCCATCTTTTCGGTTTCGTGCAACCTCAACGCCATCTGTCGAACGGCAAGTTGCGAACGGATCCGTGCCAGAAGCTCCTCGGGTGAGAATGGCTTGCTGACGAAATCAACCGCGCCTGCGTCGAAGCTCGACAACCGCGTCCCCAAATCGGTGAAAGCGGTGAGCACGATCACCGGCGCCATGCGATTGCCGGGTGAGCCACGGAACCGGCGAATCAGCTCCAACCCATCGACGTTCGGCATGTGGATATCGGTCACCAACACGTCGGGCCGATACTGCTCTGCCACGCGCAACGCCTGCTCGCCATTTTCGGCCGCGAGCACGCGGTATTGGCGTCTGAGAACATCCACGATGGCGCGCAATAAGCCTGGATCGTCCTCGGCCACCAGCACCGTGGCCTCCGCGACATTGTTGGGCGGCGACACCACTGACAATGGCGTCGTGGGCACCGACAACGGCTCCGGGAAGGCGGGTGGCACAGTGACCATCCGGCCCTCACACAAAGCGGCGGCCTGAGCTACACGCACGCGTGGCAAAATCACAAAAAACTGGCTCCCCTCACCTTCCAAGCTCTCGACCCCAACACTGCCACCGTGGGCCTCGGCCAGCTCCTTCACAATCGATAGGCCAATGCCACTGCCATAATGGCCTGGGCGCACCGGAGGCGGTCCTTGAACGAAACGCTCGAAGAGCTGTGTGCAAACCTCGGGTGAGATACCCACCCCGGTGTCGGCCACTTCCAAGCGCACTTGATCGGGTCCTTCGGCGCGCAGCTCCACGGTGATTCGACCACCCGCGGGGGTAAATTTCACCGCGTTCGAAATGAAATTGGCCACCATCCGCTCAAGCGCAGCCTTGTCTACCTCCGCGTGGATCTCCTCACAGCAGCGCAAGGCCAACGTTAGTCCGTGGCTTTCCGCCAACGAGCTCCACAAGTCGACGATAGGCCGCACCAACGATCCGAGTTCCTGACGTACCGGACGCAGACGTAGCTTGCCTTCGCGTGCCGCCGCCAACAACAGCAAGTCACCCACCAGGTCGAGCAAACGCCGCACATTCGCGCTGATGATATCCAGTTGCGCCGCGACCCCCGGCTCATTGGACGCGGGCATCTTGCGAATTTCAGCCACCGCCAGCGTGATCAACGACAACGGCGTGCGGATCTCGTGATTGATATTGGCAAAGATCCGTTCCCGAACGCTCTGTGCATCTTTTAGGCGCGCCACCGTTTCGGTCAGGTGGTCACGTGCCTCAGCCAGCTCCGCCGTGCGCTCAGCAACGCGACGCTCCAGGTTGTTGCGATAATCAAGCACGGTCGTGAATGTCAGCGCGTTGTCGATCGCCATGTTCAACGTCGGCAACAGGTAATTCAGCAGGTCCTGGCATTCATCGGATCGCAGGCCCACCCGGGGACAAACATCCAGCAGGCCAAGCGCACGACCCCGCACTTCCAGTGGTGTCCGAATCGGCTCGGCCCCCGGAAGCGTCACCCTCTTGCGCACCCGGCGCTCAACAGGACGGCCTTCCATATCGCTGTGAAGCGTCACCTCGGCGCTCGAAAAGCCTGCGACCTTCACAAGCGCGTCGACCAGTGCGTTCAGGGTATCGTTAAGATCCAAGCCACGATGCACCACCTGACTGATGGTGTTCACGGTGGCCAGCTGCGTGGCCTGGCGAGACAATTGGTCGCGAGCCTCCTCCAATTCTATGTAGCGCCGCTGCAGGTCCTCGTGGGCAGACTTGAGATGTCGTGCCGCGCTCCATGCCAACAGCGGCCACCCCACCACGGCACGCAGCACGGCCAGGCGCGAACGCGTCGGCGGCAACTCGATGTCGTAGTTCGCCTCGCGCTCCATAATCGACATGGTCGTGCGCGCGCCCGCAAAGCCGTACGCTCGGGGAATTTCTAAGAGCGCCCCCTTGGTCAACCGAAAAAACTCAGGGCACGGCTCGTAGCCATCTTCCAGGCGCAACGTGACTCGCACCCGACCGTCCCCCATTTCAGTGGCGGTCGGTGTAATACAGGTGGCAAAAAAACGCAGGACCGTCTGAGGAGAAAAAAGCCAATGGTAACAATCCATCGGCGTAAACAAGAGCCGCGCAACAATAGAGACCGGCGTCCAATAGGGCGAACGCCCAAACACCATCCCCAGTTCCTCGAAGTCTTCTGGGGCGAAGTGCTGCCGAGCCTTCTCGATGATCCGGCAATACACTGACCACTCGATCCGCTCGCGCCGATTCGTCAAATGCTTCAGGGAATAGGGAATACCTTCGGCGAGCACGCTCGCCGGCAAATTCTTGCGGTTGAGCCCCCGAAACAGAGGCTCAAGCGCCTTGCATGACAGTTCACGCACTCATCGTCCCCAACGCAACACAATGCTCCCGTAGGTAATCCCGCTGCCGCCAGCATATGCAGCGACGACATCATTGTCCCGTAGCTGTCCCTCACGCTCTGCCGTAGCCAACACAAGGGGAATGTTCGCTGCCGACAGACTCCCTGCCCATCCATACGTGTCGACAGACCGCGCGCGGGTCAAGCCCACATATTCTTGCGTCACACGACGGCTCCAGGTGGTCGCTTGGTGGCAGGCGTAGAAATCAACGTCATCCTTGCCGAGCTTGGCCTCCGCGAGGGCGCCTTCCACCACTTCCTTGGCGCAATCGGGCATCGTGAAGATCACCTCTTTCGCCAAATCACGGTTCTTCGGCATCCACTCGACGCGCCCCTCGTCATACCAGCGCTTGCCTGGCACCGTTGCCACAATCGCCTCGTGGTACTTGCTGTTGGTGCGATGCGCACTGCCCAGAATGCCGCGTCCCGCCGCAACGGGCCCCAACAGCACCGCGGTGGCACCGTCACCGAACCACGCCGACTGTGGATTCTCCGGGCTCGCGATGCGCATGGCGCATGACTGATACAACAAAGCGTACTTGGCACGCCCCGCGCGCATCATGGCTTCGGCAGTCGTGAATTGAATCAAAAATGAGCTACAACTGTTGTCCACCGCAATGGACATGCAGTGGTTGCCTAGCCCCAGCTTGTGGTGCACCGCCACGACGTTCGGAGACAGCATGTAGTCGGGAATGCTGCTGTTCCCCAGCAACAAGTCGACCTCCCGGGTCGCAAGCCCGGCACGCGCTAGCGCATCGGCACACGCACGCGTCTCCATGTCCGAGCATGGCATCTCTTTAGGTGCGACCCGACGCTCACGCGCTCCATAGAAGGTGTCGCCCTTGCCCTCGGCGATGGCCTTGGCGACCAGCATCGCCCCCGGAGGCAGTCTGGCGAGCTCTGTGAGCATCTGCTTCTCGTCAGGACGAAATGCCTGCGCACGTTCCTGCCATTTGGTGCGGATGGCCTCCGGCCACCAGTCATTGCGGCGCACCTCCTCCGGCAAGTAGACCCCAACGCTCACGATCCCAACATTCTGTTCTGTCGCATTCATGGTGTCGCTACTCCCGAACTTGCGCGGTCGAACCCGCTGCGTTCACCGCCTTGCCCTGCAAGGCCTTGCTGATGTTGGAGATTCGGCGATTGGCAGGGATCGGCACCGAGCGATCGATGCGAATGTTCAACACCAACGGCCGATCTCGCTTGCGCTCCATGAGCATCTCACGGCTCAATTGGTCGGGATGCTCGATGGTCAGCGCCTGTGCCCCACTCGCCTCGGCCAGCCGGGGAATATCGAGCGGCGTGGTCGGGTACAAAGGTGTG
>JAKLEG010000214.1 GCA_022703175.1 Myxococcota bacterium
TCGTCGAGGTGCAGGAAGATCCCGCGTTGGTCTCGGTGTATGTGAACCCCGACGAAAACGAACGGCGCTTCCTCATCGATACTCTCAAACTGGACGAACACACGTTGCAGTCAGCGCTCGACCCCGACGAGTTGCCCCGCGTGGAGTTCGAGCCCGAGCACGTGGCCGTGATCTTAAAGCGGCCGCGCAGCTACTCCCAGGAGGATCACCTCACCTTCCGCGTCTCGTCGGCGGGCGCCTTCTTGTTCAAAGACAAGTTGATTGTGCTTCTGCCCGAAGACATTCAGATGTTCGACACCGCACAGATCGTGCGCAACTGCACCCCGATCTCGATGATGTTGCGCCTCATCTTGCGCACCACCGTGCACTTCCGCGAACATCTGAAGGTCATCTCACTCATCTCTGATGAGTTGCAAGATCGCCTACAAACCGCGATGGAAAACCGCTACCTGCTCAACATGTTCACGTTGGAAAAGAGCTTGGTGTTCTACTTGAGCGCCATCCACGCCAACGCGGGCGTGCTCGACAAACTCAAGCTGAATGCCGCCAAAGTCGGTCTCTCGGTGGAAGAGGCAGAGCAACTGGACGATACCTCGATCGAAAACACCCAGTGCTACAAACAAGCCGAAATCTACTCGAACATCGTCGCAGGCCTCATGGACGCACGCGCCTCCATCGTCGGTAACAACCTGAACGTGCTGATGAAGACGCTCAACATCATCACCATCGGTATCATGGTGCCGACCTTTGTGGTCAGCGCCTTCTCGATGAACGTCGATGTTCCGTTTGAGCACCATCCTCAGGCCTTCTGGATCATCATGGCGATGGCCACCGCCTCCGTCGCCGCCTTGACCTTCTTTTTGCGCCGCAAGAAGTGGTAATCATTCAACAATGAAGCAAAGGCTTCATTATTGAATCATGGCGCCCGCAAGAGGCACGGCTAAAAATCATAAACAGTCGTATTTCTAGTGACTTACCATCATGATGGTAGGCCCTTGGGTTTGGTACACTCACTGCAACATAGGTGCTCGTGCACAACCTACGGCGCCGGTCGAGTCACCAAGAACGGGCGGTTCAGCGGCATCCGCGCGTGCCGATCACCGGGAACGTCACGTTGTTAGGGCAGCGCCCGCTGCGCTTTTCGGCGGTGAACCTGAGCGAGGGGGGAGTGTTTGTTACCGGCGGTCAGCTGTTTAGGCCGGGCACCGAGCTGTCGCTCGAAGTGGCGCTCCCCGAGCTTCCGACCCGCATCACCAGCCGCGCTCGGGTGGTATGGACCAATGTGCTCGGCGAAGAGGACCACGTCGCCTCCCTTCCGGAGGGGATGGGGCTGGAGTTCGCCACCCTTGAGGTGGAAGCGCAGGCGCTGTTGCAAGACTTCTTGCGCTCCCGTGTGCGCATGGCCGACGATCCGGCCGACCTCCTGGTTCCCGGAACCGTGGTGGGGAGCTATCGCATCCTCGGGTTGGTCGGCAGCGGCGGTATGAGTGATGTCTACGCCGCCGAGCACCTGTCGCTAGGTCGCTGCGTCGCGCTGAAAAAGCTGCGTCGACGCGCGGGCACCGACCCCAACGCCAGCGCCCGTTTCTTGGCCGAAGGGCGCATCATCAACCGCGTGCGTCACCCCAACGTGCTGGAAGTTACAGACGCCTTCAGCCACGGCTGCCACCGTTTCTTCGTGATGGAATTGCTCTCCGGTATGACGTTGGCAGACGTGATCGACCGCGAAGGTCGCTTAGGCATCACCCGCGTGGCACAGATTGGCCGACAGGTGGCCTTGGCCCTAGCGGCCGTGCACCGCGCCGAGATTGTGCATCGCGACCTGAAACCGGCCAACATCTTCCTTACGGCGCACGACACCGTAAAGCTTTTGGATTTCGGTGTGGCGCACTGCTTGGAGGACCAAAGTCGCACACGCACCGACGTGGTGATGGGTACGCCAGCGTTTATGAGCCCCGAGCAGTGCCTGGGTGACCCCGTCGAACCACGCACCGACCTGTATGCGCTGGGTGGCGTGCTCTACCACGCGCTCGTCGGACATCCGCCGTTTGATGCCGACCGGCCCGGAGACGTGATGATGATGCACGTCAGCCACAAACCCAAAAGCCCCGCAAGCTTGGGCGTGCTTTTGCCGGTCGAGCTGGAGTCGCTGATTCTCACCTGCCTCGCAAAGAAGCCTGCCGACCGCCCCGCCTCTGCCGCAACGGTCGCGACCTGCCTAGGCCAATTGTGTGCCTCCCCCGAAACTTGGACGCTTTACAATCCGATGGCGCCCGAACCCGAACGGCCTGACGTCGCTGCGCCCACCGCCAGCGCTCGGCTGCTGGCCTGCGAACGGCATGAAAGCACAAAGCGCCGCCGTGTCCGCCTAGGATTCGGCACCGCTGGAGTGGCACTTGTCGGGACGTTGATTGGTTGGGCGCTCACCCCCAGTTCACCAAGCACGGGTGCCGTCGAAGATGAGTCCCTGGAAATTTCCCCGACGACCAATACCGCAATGACAGCGCCCACGTCCGAGCTACGTGCTGCACCTCAGGCTCAGCCGATCCTGTCTGCCTCAACCGAGGCAGGCCAACAGCCACGCAACCTGAGTGAAACCCGAGCCAAGGCGCTGTTGGATGAGGCAGGTCGCAAGGTGAAAAGCCGCGAATTGGAGTCGGCCATCGGTCTGTGTCGGAGCGTCTTGGCCGAGTATCCTCGCGAGCCGCGCGCCTATCGCACGTTGGGCATTGCCTACGCATTGTTGGGGTCTACCCAGCGTGCCTGCGACAACTATCGTCGCTACCTGCGTTACCTCCCCAACGCCGCCGACCGGGCGCAATTGGACGAGATTCTGAGGCGTTGTCCTGCACCGAATCAAACGACTGGCAAGTAACCAGGAACTTGTCTGGCCACAGACTGCACGCTATGGGTTCGATGTATCACGAAATGCCTGGGGGGCATGCGGGGGAGGAGCAAGAGGGGGCGAGATGCCGGAATTGCACCGGAAAGGGCGACATCTCTACATTTTTGTCGGGCTCGGCGCTCTGGTGCTGACAGCCGGCGCCTGCGGTGATGAGCATTCTGAAAACCTGGGCCGCGGCGCGCCGTGCCAGGCGCAGCAGGACTGCGATTGGGGTCAGTGTCATTTGGGCGCCTGTATTGAACACGCCTGCCTCGACAACCACATCACCAACGACGAATCTGATGTAGATTGCGGCGGGCTGGTGTGCGGGCCGTGCCCAATAGCATCACATTGTCTCTTGGATTGGGATTGTGCGAGTGGCCTGTGTCGAAATGGCAACTGCCAGGCAACACAGCCGTAGAGCCCGCCATCTGACCTGTAGGATTCCTCGACAAAATATCCTAGTACTCTGGCCTCATGGAGTGCCGAGCTTCGTGCGGTGCCTGCTGCATCGCGCCGTCTATCAACCGTCCGCTACCTGGCATGCCGAAGGGCAAACCCGCCGGATTGCGCTGTGTCAACTTGAGCCCCGATGCGCGCTGCTTGATTTTCGGCCATCCCGAGCGACCTGATTTTTGCGTAGGCCTCAAGCCGTCGCCTGAAATGTGTGGCCGCAACCCGCCCGAGGCCCTGGCGTGGCTTCAGACATTGGAAGAACTAACCCGGCCATGACGCTGCTTCGGCCTACCCCGCACGTTGCACGGATCCACGACCTCGCTCTGGTTTCGGTGGTGGTGGCTATTAGCCGGCTAGCGATAGCCGCTCCGGCGGTGCCGTCCCCGGAGCGCCGAGTGGCACTGGATTGGTCACGCCTGAGCGACCCATTGGTGAGTCACTGCCACCTGAGCGGCTTGGACAGCCTGCTCGTGCAACGGTTGTTGGATAGCGGTTTTGCGGTGATTCTGGAGGCCCGGCCGCAAGACCTCGCGATACGCTTAAGCGGCGATCGAGAGCAGGTCCAGGTACACGTCCAAAGCGCCACCGCTCACCGCGAACGTAGGCTTGCGGTGCCCGACCCCTGTGACAGCACCTTTGGCCTGGACCTGAGCGAGGCGATGGCGGCGCTGATCCAAGAGGTTGCGGCCGTTGTGCCGCCGGTGCCGCGCCCTCCGGAACCGTTGCTAAACCCCGAAGCAGCAAGCTCGCCACCTGCCCGCTGGGCCTTGGCCGTCACCACCCTGTGGTTTCCAAACCAACGCCCACTCGCAGGCTTAGCGGCCATACGCCAATCGCCGTTGTCACCCCGGTTGCAGGTCCATTGGGGGGTGGCGCTTGAGGTGGGATACGTGGCCGCACTGACGCTGCTGGAGCCGAGCCTTGAGGCTGAGCTGCAATGGCTCGGAGCGCTGGACTTTGGCACACTTGGGATAGGGCCCAGTGCCGCGGTGAGTTGGCCGAGCTATCACGATGCCCATGGCTTTGGCGGCAACCTAGATGGTCGCGTGGGCGTGGCCGCATCACTGACAGTTCACCGCTGGGCGCTTTGTGTGATACCCCATCTCCGTTGGGTGCCACTCTCTCATGAGGTGCAGAAGGAGCGGGTGTTTGCCACCGGCCGCTTTGGCCTCGACGTCCGCTTCTCCTATCTGTTGGGGCCACGCCCCTGAGAAACTTTGGGCCTGAAGCTGCATGGTATTGGATGACAGCCAAAGACGCCGCCTAGATGACCTCTTTCGGAAACACCACCAAGAGGTCTTCCAGGTTTGTTTGAGCTTTGCGGCGCGCGACCGTGAGTGGGCCATGGACCGTGTCCAAGAGGTATTCGTCAAGCTCGCGCAAAACCTGGGCCGCCTAACCGATTTGGACGATATCGGCGGTTGGCTGTACCGAGTCGCCGTAAACAACTGCTTGATGGAGCTGCGACGTCGTCGTGGATTATTTTATTTTCTTGAGCGTTTTCAGGTGACTTCAGATATCCACCCGAGTTCGGCAGAACACCACCTGCGCACCGCGCGGGATGTTTTAGCGCTCGAACAGGCACTGACCACCCTGCCGCCCCTCGAACGCAGCGTATTGACCCTGGTCTATCTGCAAGGCAAAGAGCAAACCGAGGCAGCACAGCTGCTAAACCTCTCAAAAGGCTACGTCTCAAAACTCCACAAGCGCGCCCTGGCACTGCTGGCCGCGCAGGAATGGGAGGTTAGCCATGCCTAATCGCCCCAACCTGCACGTCGAGGCTGAGCAACTCCGAGCGCAGTTGGCCGCAGAGCCACTCACAGACGCAGAAGCCATGCGCCTGCTGACGCGTGTCCACGCTCAATGGGAGACGTCGCGTAGCTCCACCTGGGCACTTTGGGGTCGTGTTGGCTTGGGTTTGGCCGCGGCCAGCGTCGCCGCTTTCTGGCTCCTTGGCCCTCACACAGACACCCATTGGTACCGCCTTAAAAGTGGCGCGGCCTGTGTCGCGGCCAACACACAGGCTGTGGTGGTGACCCCTACCTGTAGCACCGATGTCGAGATGCTGCTCCCCACAGCGAGGGTCACCCTGGCCGCTGGCAGCACGCTCCAGCGCACCCCCGACGGCCTCAAACTGAACCAAGGCAGGGCGCGCTTCCAGGTACAACCTGTCGAACCCCAGCAGCCACCGTTCCGGGTACAGGTCGGCGCTGGCACCATCGAGGTGGTAGGGACGCTGTTTGACGTGCACACCGAGGGCGAACGCGGCACCCTGGCGGTCACGCAGGGCATCGTGGCTTTCATCTGGAGGCACAACGGTGCGCGTAGCCTGGTTAAGGCAGGTGAACAACTAAGCTGGCCGCCTGCCGTCCCCCCTGTTGCTCCCTTTGAACCTGCAGCCCCCACAACCTCAGAGCCCACCGCAACACCGACGCCAAGCCACAACAAACCCGCCAAGCGCCCGCTCTTGGCGCCACCGGTCGCACCGGCTGCGCTCGACCAGCTCTCGCCGCCACCGACGTTGGCAGAGTTGATGCGACGGTTGGCACAGCTCAAAAGCCAACATCGGCATGCGGAGGCGGTGGCGTTGCTGCAAAGCGCCCTACAAGACTCCACCCTCTCCGACCTCCAACAAGAACGCCTGAGCTATGAACTGGGCCTGTTGCTCCGCGACAGCAGCGATGATCGGGCCGCGGCCTGCGCCCATTGGCGGGCCCACATCGCCAAGTTTCCCAACGGCGCCCGCGCCGAGGCTGTGGCCGGCCAACTGCGGGAGTGTTTGCCTTAGCAGACCGAGTGTCGCTACGGGCCACGAACGCAGCGCGCTAGGTGGGTGCTGCTCTGCGCTACGCTCATCGGTGCCTGGTAAAACGCGTAGTCAAAACTCCAAACCGGCACGGCCACGGGGGGCCCCATCCACAGCGCGCGCACATCGGGGGTGGCGCTCCAGTAGCGCTGCGTTGCAGCGCTCACGAACACCGTCGCGATGCCGACGTTGGTTAGGGGCGTAATCATCAGCTCCTTGATGGTGGGCAAACGCCAATCATCGTGGTTGTCTAACACCAGCGCCTCGCAGGCGGCCAACACCTCGCGCCAACCGACAACGCCCACCACGTTGGTGTTCTGCCACCACAACCCAGCTTTCTGGTCCACCACGTGCTCCGCCTCCGCAACGAAGCGGGAGAGGCTCAGCGTACTTCCTCGCACACACAACGCGGTGCCGCTCCCAAAAGTGTCCAGCTCGGCGGTACCGTCAAGGGCGCCGGCAAAGTTCACCACAGCATGAGCGTCGGTGGGTACCGCTGTGTCGCTCCAGAGTTTACGCTCAGCGATACCCGGGAATTGCGTAACGTCAATGGCAGGCCCATAGGCATCACGAGAGTAGCCAAGGTCTAGAAGCGAGACGAGCTCGGCCACGCTAGGCATACGCCAATCCTCGTAGGCCGCAGTCGTCAAGCCGCCGCAATGGGCTGCGGCTTCGAGGTAATTGACATCTTCGGCGATGGCCAACGACCAAGTGAGGCCGTTCAAGGCGTCGCTGCGCGTTAGTCCCGCCGCACTGACGTTGGGCACAGGCAAGGCGACCGCACCGTCTTGACCCGCATAATCCTGCCCGGCGCTGGGGCAAGGGTGCAGCCAATTGTTGGCATTCACGCAATCGAGCGTGGCGGAATCGGCTAACAACCAACAGGGGGGCGTTATACAGGGCGCGACAGGGGCCGTATCCCCTGCGAGCTCGTTGTCACCGGGTTGAGTGTCTCCCTGGACTGTGTCACCGGCCCACGGGTCGCCCACGGCATCAGCCTCGGGCGTGGAATCGCCCAACATGAGGTCGCCGCCGGGAGGGTCACCTGTGTCAGGATCGCCTAGGTTTGGATCGCTCGTCTGCAGATCGGTGGCAACTTTGGGGTCAGCATTGTTTATGACGTCGCCTGTGGCATCGCCGCGCGCGTCGTGCATGTAGTTGATCGGCTCGCAGGCCGCCAACCACAAGCCCGTAAAGAGCACGATGTGCGACAGAGACATTCGCGGACGATACGTGGATGGTGTCGCCGTCGTCAACGTGGACGCACAGACAGGCAAGGTCGTACTAGTTAGCGACGCCCGGCGTGCCCTTGTCCCCGCAACCATTCGCGATAGCCGTGGTGGCAGCGGTCCAGCTACCATTGGCCTGACGCGAAATCGACTTGCCATTGGGAACCGCGACGGTGGTGCCGGTGCCGTAGCTCATCTGATCCATCAGCGTGCCCGAGGCGCTCGTGAGCTTCACGGCGTCTTTGGAGTTACCGAGCTGGTAGTTGGTCCAGTTCGCGGCGCATGTGACGCCGCCATTCAACGTCGTGGTGGTGCTGCGACAAATCACGGCAAAGCCGCCTGCCGGAACCGTGACATTGCCCAACACGAAGCGCTCATTGCCGGCATCGCTCAACACCCAACCAGAGAGCGAAATCGGATGGCCCGTGGGGTTCGCCAGCTCGATCCACTCGCCAAACGAATCCATCGCGCAAGCTGGGTTGGCCATGACTTCGTTCACCAAGATCCGGTCGGCCTCTACTGGCACGACGTTGGGCGCCACGGTAATCGTGACATTGGCGCTCGCGGCCGACTGACCATCGGCGACTTGTACGCTGAACACCAACGTGGTGGTCACGGCAACCGCTGGCGCTTCGAAGCGCGGTTGCTCGGCATTCACATCGTTTAACGTCACGCTGGTGCCCGACACCTGGCTCCAGGTGAAAGTCAGTTCATCACCATCCACGTCGTCGCTCGCGCTGGCGTCCAACTCAACCACGGCGCCCGCTTGCACCTGCTGATCTGCACCGGCGTTGGCGACTGGCGGATGATTGTCAGTGCCGAGCACGGTGATCGCCACTTGTGCAGGCTGGCTCGAAACTTTGCCGTCGGAGACCACGAGCTTGAAGATCAACATGGTCGCCGCCGTCACTGTGGGCGCCGTCAACGACGCTTGCGCGCTGGTGGCATTCTGTAGCGCCACAGTGGGACCCGATACCTGGCTCCAGGTGTAGCTGAGCGTGTCGCCATCGACGTCCTGACTACCGCGGCCGTCCAACGTTACCGTGTAACCCGGTTTCACTTCTTGCGCCGCGCCCGCATTGGCGGTGGGTGCATGGTTGGTGTCCACCACTGGGTTGATGACCGGAATTTCTTTGGTGAGGCAGTGTACCGAGCCGCCCAACGAAATGGTGGCTTCGGTGTTCACACCCACGATGGTGTAGTTGGGGAGCGCGCTCTGGTAAATAGCCACCGCCGCGTTGTTATCCACGCCGTCGTAGAACGGGATGATGACGGTTTGGTTAACCATAAGCGAGTTGGTGTAGGTGTACCACGTACCGCCATCGACCCAAGCGTTGATGCGCGTAACCTTGTACTTGCCACCGGTGGAACAATCGAGGTTGGCGAAGTAGGTGGCGGCTTTTTCGAGCGGGGTCTTGAACGGCTCCGACGTCGTCTGGGACACCAGCACGTTGCACGGGCCCAACAGCTTGGCAAACATATCAATGTGGCCAGTGCCATCGGCCGGCGAGCCGCCCGACACCGCGTAGTCAAACAGGTGCAACGTGGTCGCGCCAAGATAGTTCTTAAGGTACGTGTTGACCTGCGCTTGGCTCAGCGATGAGTTCCAGTCGTAGATCCGCTTGGTGAGAAACACGTTACCCTGGCCATCGGTCATGTAGTTGCCACCATCCAAGATCAGCGACGTCGAGTGGCAACTGCCACCCAAGGTGCCAGCCAACTTGCACGGAATCGCATCGTCGTTCGTGCGGGAAGCATAGTGGCGATAAGTCGAGTCGATAATGCCGAGCGTGTGCGTGCTCTCGTCAATGCCCACGGGACCATAGTCGCGCGCCCAAATGGTGTCGTACCCATACGACAGCACCTGATACTGCGCCGCCGGCACGCCCGTGATGCTGCTGGGCCCCCCCACCATCCACACGCGAGCACCCGCACCTGCAATCTTCGCTG
>JAKLEG010000215.1 GCA_022703175.1 Myxococcota bacterium
TGCTCGCGAGCACCGACGTGAATGCACTGCAAATGATGCACACCGAAGAGCGGCTGTACGAACAGGATTACAAAAAGATACATCCTGGCAGCGACGCTCTGTACGACGAGTTCGTCGGTTCACGCCCGACCCCCAAGCGGTGAGGCGAAGACGGCACCACAGGTTTGTTTGTCGACCAAGTTTCTGTAGGGTCGCGCGATGCGACGATGGCTCCTACTCCCCGCGCTTGCCACAAGCTGTTTCCAACCTCGCAGCCCCGCCGTAGCGCCGAGCGACCACACGGTATGCCAGACGCCACCGACAGCTCGGGGACCTGTGCCCATGTCGAAAGAGGCACTGTTGAGCCGCGCAGACGCCGAGCTCGCCACCTGCGGCGCTGCGCGCATCGAGCGCATCACCACCGACCTCATCGCATTTGCCACGGTGGCGGCTGTTGAACCTCCCGCTACCAGCCCCGCCTTCGCCGCAATGGCCGACTACCTGAAGACGTTCGCAGAAAGCCATGGCCTTGCTTTCGCGGTGTCCGGCCCAAACGACGCGTGGGAGATCTCACTCGGCCAGGGCGAACCGCTCTTGGCCTTCATCACGCATGGTGACGTGGTCCCGGCTGCCGAGGTAATGCCCGCCGACGCTTCGACATTGCCGGCCGGGTGGCAAACCCCACCCTTTCACGGCACCGTAAGCGAAGGGCGCCTCTACGGCCGCGGCAGCGAAGATGACAAAGGCCCTATGGCCGCGGTGTTGGTGCTGTTCGAGATCCTCGCGCGGCTAGACTACGCGCCGTCTGGGGTGATTAAGCTCGTGATCGGCAATGGCGAGGAACATGATTGGGATGGCATGATCCGCTATGCCCAAAACACACCACCGGCCCGTTACACCATTTCGTTGGATGCAGATTATCCCCTGGTGGTGGGAGAAAGCGGCTTTGTCACGTGGGGAGTAGGCTTGCCTCGTGAACCCATCGTCGCGAGCGCGAAGGCGGTGATCCGCACCGCCCGTGCGGGCGAATTCCTGACACAAATTCCCGGAGAGGCCTCGCTGGAGCTGGTGCCAGCCACACGGGAGAGCGTCGAAGCCCTCTACCGCCGCGTCGAACAAGCTATCGAGGAGGAAACCCAAGCACGCAAACGTGCCGGCCAGAGTTTTCGCTTTGAGGCCACGCACCTTCCTGATGCGGCCATCGGTGTGCGCGTGTTGGGCTCGGCCGCCCACTCCTCTGTGCCGGAAGAAGGCCAGAATGCCCTGTGGGCACTCGCAGGTATCGCGGCGCGCATGGATGTCGCGCCGACCCACCTGGCGCAATTGCTCCAACTCGTGCACGAACGTTTTGACAACGATCATTTCGGCACCAAGCTTGGTCTCGCGTACACCGACGACCTGATGGGACCGTTGGTCGTAGCGCCCGATCTCTTGCGAGTCGACGAAACAATGGTCTCCCTGGCCGTAAACATGCGCCGCCCACGCGGCATGAGCCACGATGTGTTCGCGACCCGCCTGCAGGCGCTCACCGCGGAGCTCCAACAGACGCTGAATCCCGCACTGATACCTTGGGGGGAACACTATGTCGGTGATCCAGCAGTGGCCGACCTGAGCGGGCCTTTGGTCAACACCCTTCTTGCAAGCTATCGCCACCATACCGGCGACACCGCAGCCCAACCGCACTCGATTCGAGGTGGTACCTTTGCCCGGCTGTTCCCCAGTGCAGTCGATTTCGGCCCGAGTTTTCCGGGCAAACCGTACATGGGCCATAGGGCCAATGAATATGTCGAGCCGGCGTCACTGACATTGAGCGCTCGGATGCTAATGGAAGCGCTCCTGGTGCTCGCCCCGACGCTGCCGCCCGTAACCCGCGAGCGCTAGTCGTCGGCATCGCCCGCCGCAGTCGGTGCCTCCATTGGAGCGTCTTTGGCCACAGTACTCGTGACCTGCCCTGGATCGAGGATCTGGATCTGCAGCTCCTCGCTTTGGCGCTTTTGATTCTTGTACAGCGACACAACGCCACGCGCCGCAACAAACTCGCCGCTCGCAGCCAACAACCGTGAGTTCAGCAAGACACCCTTGTCGAAGAACACCAGAGGCAAGTCCAGCCCCGGTCGCATCCCCAACAACACCAGGGTCGGCCCCTTGGTCTCCTGAATCTTGGCGACCGTACCCAGCACCCACACCTCCTTGCCGACCGCAGCACGCAGCGTCGCCTCGGCGTCGGCCCGCGACAACACCACGCCACCCTCAGAATCCGGATGTGCGCGCTCGAACGCCTGTACAAATTGGGCACGCGCCTCCCACCAGGCCAAACGCTCAGGGTAGTCGGGGTAGTGCTGTTTACCCGCATCCCAGATGCCACGGCCGGCCATTTTGGCTTCGGCAGCTGCCGTCACAAAGGCATCGTGATAGCGTCGGGCATACCCATACTTCATAAAGTAGGGAGACAAACCGGCCCGCACGCATTCGACGTTGTAGTTCAGCGATTGTCCGTCCCGCTCCACCAGGATGTACGCCAGGTAGCGGTGGTAGCGATCACGAATCTCTTGAGTGTGATCGCGCTCCAGACGCACCTTCGTGACCCCTTTGAAAAACTCCTTGGCAAATGCCTTGGCCTCTTCCCCGAGCGGCGTGGCCATTTTTACCGGTCGCAGCGACTCGTGACGTTTATTTTTAAGGTACAGCTCCCAGTCCTGGCTGGAAGCGAGACGGTCGGCCTCATTCTTGAAAGTCTCCTCGGCGTCGATTCCCAGAAGACGCAGCGACTTGTCGAGCCCCATCACTTTAATAGTATCCCCGTCCACCACCGGCTCGGAGGCAAGCTCGAACTCGCCAATCACAAGCCCCGCATCGGGGGCCGAAACTGGTTTGGCGGCGATCTTGGCCGCGGCTTCGACGACCACGGGTTGGCAGGCGACCAAAGCCCAGAGAAGCACTACAGCTATCGCGAAACGTCTATTCATAGGCACAGAAGTAAGCCCGCCCGAGCCGCGAGGCAACGGGCGAGCCAACAGTCGCTTCGGTGACGGTTAGCGAGCTTGCGCGTCCACCACCGCAATGGCTGCCATATCCACGATGTCTGAGACCTCAAGAGTTCGATGCAACACGTGCAGCGGTTTTGACAATCCCATCAGGATAGGCCCAACCGCGCGTAGGTTGCCCATCCGTTGCAACAGTTTGTAGGCAATGTTGGACGCGTTCAGATCGGGAAAGATGAAGACGTTCGCTTCTTCTTGTAGACGCGAAAACGGATACAACCGTTTCATCATCTCGGGCATCAAAGCGACGTCTGCCTGCATTTCACCTTCCACGATGAGTTCAGGCGCCCGCGCCTTCAGCAGATTGGCCGCAAGCGCCATCTTCTCAGACGCAGGATAACGGGATGAGCCAAAATTCGAGAACGACAACATCGCGATACGCGGCTCGATGTCAAAATGGCACGCAACTTTGGTCGCCGACAACGCAATCTCAACCAATTCCTCGGCGGTCGGGTCGATGTTCACCGTGGTATCGGCAAACATGTACACTCGGTCGTCCCGAATCATAGCGTACAGTCCGGAGACGCGGGTAATCCCTGGGTTGAGCGGAATGATCTCTAAGGCCGGCCTGATCGTGGTCGGATAGTCCGAGTCGACGCCGGAAAGCACCGCATCGCAGTCGCCCACAGAGAGCATCATGATACCGAAGTAAGTCGGGTCAGCCATCATCGCCAGCGCGCGGGCTGACGTCACCCCACGACGTTGGCGTCGCTCGAAGAAACTCTCCGCATAAGCTGCCCGCCTGGCCGACGTCGCAGGATCAAGCAACTCGATACCCTCAAGCGACACCTCCAAGTCGGCGGCCACCTTCTGTATCTCCTCGGCTCTTCCTAGAAGGGTCGGCTTCGCCAAACCTTCCGACACCAAGATCCGGGCCGCGCGCAGGATGCGCGGCGAGCTACCCTCAGGAAATACCACCCGTTTGGGCTCGTGCTTGGCCTTCTCCATCACCGAATCCAGCATGATGCGACCTTTGCCGACCCGACGTGCGAGCTCGCGCTTGTACGCTTCGATATCTAGCTGCCGTCGCGCCACACCACTCACCATAGCCGCCTGCGCCACCGCCGCGGCCTCGCGCACGAGCACACGGGAATCGAACGGTTTGGGCACAATATAATCGCGGCCAAACTTGAGGGATGCCAAGCCGTAAACCCGCGCCACCTCTTCAGGAACGTCTTCTTTGGCGAGCTGCGCCAAGGCGTGCACGGCGGCGATCTTCATCTCTTCGTTGATTTGCGTCGCGTGCGTGTCAAGCGCGCCGCGGAAGATGAAGGGAAAACCCAGCACATTGTTGATTTGGTTAGGGTAATCGGAGCGGCCCGTGGCCATCACGATGTCTTTACGCGCGGCCAACGCGTCTGGGTACGGAATTTCCGGGTCGGGATTGGCCATCGCAAACACAATCGGATCCCGCGCCATCACCTTGATCATCTGAGGAGTCACGGTGTTGGCGACCGAGACGCCTACGAAAACATCGGCGTCTTTCATCGCGTCCAACAAGGTGCGGGCCTCGGTGCGGCGCACGAACAACTGCTTGGAGGCATTGAAGCTTTCGCGTCCCTCGTACATGACCCCCTTGGAGTCGACCATCAGAATATTCTCAGGATTCACACCCAAGCGAAGATACAGCTTGGCACAGGCAATTCCGGCCGCACCTGCACCTGAGAAAACCACGCGAATATGCGCAAGCTCCTTCTTTACCAACTCCACGGCGTTCAACAGCGCCGCCGCCGAAATGATCGCGGTGCCATGTTGGTCGTCGTGAAACACCGGGATCTTCATGGTCTTCTTGAGCGTCTCCTCAATCAAGAAACACTCGGGCGCCTTGATGTCCTCCAGGTTGATGCCGCCGAACGTGGGTTCCAACATTTGGCAGCAACGAATCACCTCCTGCGGATCCTTGGTGTCCAGCTCGATGTCAAACACATCGATGTCGGCGAAGCGTTTGAACAGCACGCCTTTGCCTTCCATCACCGGTTTGCCAGCGGCAGCGCCTATATCCCCCAGCCCCAACACAGCCGTGCCATTGGAGATGACCGCGACGAGATTACCTTTGCTGGTGTACTTGTAGACATCCTCGGGATTTTGCGCGATTTCGAGACATGGCTGCGCCACACCCGGCGTGTATGCCAGCGACAGGTCCACCTGGGTCAAACAGGGTTTGGTGGGTTGAACCGAGACTTTCCCGGGTCGGCCGTTGGCGTGGTAGTCCAATGCTTGCTGTTTGGTGATCATGATAACTCCCTAACGCGCACCGAGGGGCTGCCCCGAGGCGATGTCGATGGCGATGCACTCACGGCGAATGCGGCACAGTTCATCACGCAGGGAACCGCGGAAGCGGCCCGGATGCGTCGGATTGACTACGGTTGAGGTGGTTCGACGTTGGTCAAGAGTTCATCATCGGGGGCCGGCTGGCCACGCTTGGTCCGCTCGGCGAGCCATTGTTTACGCAAGCCTTGTGCGAGTGTTGCAAAACCAACCCGCCGCCACAGCCCCCGTCCGGCGGCGCGCGCCTGAGCTTCGGCTCGCAGGTAGAGCATTTCGCGGTCGAACGGAAACTCGGTGTAAACAATGACACGGCCGCCTTCTAGCAGCGCTAAGTTCAAGTCCTTGCCGTTGGCATCCAGGTAGCCCAGGAAACGGCCGTGGGTATCGGTGGGTGGGTTATTCAACCGTACCACAACGACCTTGCCCACAACCTGCGTCGTCAACAATGACGCCGCCAAGCCTTCAGCAGCCCCCGGATCGACAGGCGCCACAGCTTCGTCCATGGAGTACAGGCCCAACAATCGCAGCCGGGTGCTCGCACCATCCTTCTGGACACGCACCTCATCGCCTTTGATCGCTTCCACGACGGTGACGTGATCGCCTTCCGACAGCTCAACGGTGCGACTGGCGAGGTCCGCAGCTTTGTTGCAGGCCAAGGGCGCACTGGTCACACACAGCGTCAAGATCAAGCGTTTGGACATCGTGAACATCGCGGCACTCTCCCCAAAGACCCAGGCATTTACACAGAATGACTTCACCGACTCAACTGTTTGCGACCGCAAGCGTTGCCTCGGCTGCCGCCAACTCCTCACCAATCGCTTCCCACTGCGTGTTCAGCTCGTTTAGCCGCTGCGCATCCCGATGCAGCGCTCGATTCAGGTCGGCGCTCTTCGCCGCATCGCTGTAAGTCGCCGGTTCTGCCAGCTGCTCCTGGCGCCGCTTTTGTGCCGCTTCGATCGCGGTGATTTCGGCCTCCACGTGCGCCAAGCGGTCCTCAATAGGCTTCATCAGCGTGCGTCGGCGGCTGCGTTCTTCTGCTTCCCGACGGCGGCGATCCTTCTCGTTTTCACGTTTCGGGGCGGTGTCGTTGCCACCATCAGTCGTGAGTTTCTGCCGCTCCTCGGGTAACTCCAGTTGGCGCAGCGCTGAGGTCAAATACTCATCCAACGTGCCCGGAAATGTCTCAACCGTGCCGTTGCCAACATTCCAAATGCGCGTGGCCAGGTGGCGAACGAAACTCTTGTTGTGGCTCGCGAAAATGAGCGTGCCGTCAAAGGTCAACAACGATTCCACGAGCCGCTCGGCAGAACGCACATCCAGGTGGTTGGTCGGCTCATCCATCACGAGCACTGGCGCTGGCGCTACGAGTAGGCGGGCTAACGCTACCCGCGCCCGCTCGCCGCCAGACAGGACGTTCACTGGCTTGTCGACATCGTCGCCAGAAAATCCTAACCCACCCAACAAGGAGCGGACCACGCGCGGACTTTGTCCCGACGCCTTGCGCGCGACCTCTTCAAGTACGCTCGACTCGCTGTGCAGCGTCTCGCGATGGTCCTGGGCAAAGTAACCCACGTTGACGTGTTGCCCGAGCGTAAGGGTACCCGCGTCCGGAGCATGCACCCCAGCCAACAGCTTGAGGAGCGTCGTTTTGCCGGCACCATTAACCCCGAGCACACCGATTCGCTCCCCTTTCATCACCGACAGGTTGATGCCTGAAAACAGCGGCGGACCGCCGTAGCCTTTGGTCAAGCCCTCGGTTCGCAACACCTGTTTGCTGGTGTGGGCCGTGGGCGGAAAGACGAAATGCACCGAGCCGTGTTCCTCAAGCGTCTCGACTTCGTCTAGCTTTTCCAACGCCCGCACGCGGCTCTGCACGGCCTTGGCCTTGGAGGCCTGGTAGCGAAAACGCTCGATGAACCGTTCGGCGTGCTCGCGCGCGCGTTCGAGATTCTTCGCGCGGTTCTGCAGGATCTCCGTTTCGGCCTCGCGTTGCGTCAGGTACTCTTCGTAGTTGCCAGTGTACTGACGCACACCCTCCGGTTCGAAGCTCACCACGCGATTGATCTGTTCGTTGAGAAATTCGCGGTCGTGGCAAATCAAAAAGAAGGGCCGATTGTAGCGCTGCAAAAACGCACCCAACCAGGCCACCGATGGCATATCGAGATGGTTGGTAGGCTCGTCGAGGAGCAACAAGTCGGGCTGCAAAAACAACAACGAGCCCAATACCGCGCGCATCCGCCAACCACCGGAAAACTCGCCCAGGTCACGGTGCTCGTCCCCAGGCCTAAAACCCAAACCGGCTAAGATTCGCAGCGCGGCGTGGTCGGCATAGTCCCGTTCATAAGCGGCCAGCCGCGCCGACAGTTCCGCGAGCTCGGCGGCCAACTCCATTGCGCTTTCTTCAAGCGCCGCGTCATCCTGATGGGCTATCTCCGGGTGATGCAGCTGGTGTTCTACGTGCTCGATGCGCTGGTGCAACTCGTCACGCCCCGGAATGCGCGCACGGATAAACGCTAAGAGCGACATGCCGCCGGGCACATCCAGCTCTTGGGGCAAAAAACCAAGACGCGTGCCCCGTCGCCGCACCATCGTGCCATCGTCGGCTTCTACTTCACCGTCAATCAGCCTGAGCAGCGAGGTTTTCCCCGAGCCGTTGGGTCCAACAAGCCCAATGCGGTCGTGGTCAGCCACCCGCAAGGTGAGCCCTTCAAACAGGGCCTTCTTGCCCAGATGCAGCGTCACTCGATCTAGCGCCAATACCGACACGCCAATGCCTCGCCTCACGTCGGCTCAGGGCGTCCGAGCCCGACGGGCGGCGCACGCTAGGGAGCGCGCCCGACGATGTCAAGGGTAGTCCAAGGCCCGCCAAGTCCGAAGCGACAGCTCGGTTGACAATCAAGGCCAAAAATAAGACATTCATATCCAATTAAGAGGCCTTCATGTTGATCTCTCAAACCGGCGAGTATGCCTTGCGTGCGATGGTTTACCTGGCGGCCGATCCTGAGCGAGCTCAGGTGACCGATGCCATTGCCGAGGGCACGCAGGTGCCGCGCGGCTACCTCTCGAAGGTGCTGCAGGCGCTCGCACGGGCGCAATTGGTGGTCTCACAACGCGGATTGGGCGGCGGTTTTGCGTTGGCACAACCGGCCACACAGATCACCGCGCTGCAGGTCCTCGCCGCTGTCGAACCGATGACGCCGCTCGCCACCTGCCCACTCGAATTGCCACACCATCAAGAGGCACTGTGTCCGCTGCATCAACGCCTGGCCGACGCCCAACAGACGGTCACCCAAGCCCTTGCGAAGAGCTCCCTCGCGGAGTTGGTCGCGAAACCCAACGAAAAACAAGCATTTTGCTCACAGCACCGGAGCCCCCCTCCACGAGGTCGCCGCCCGCGCCGCAGTCAGTAGCACCTATGGACCAAAATGGGCCGCCGCCTAGATGCCTAGCTTGGGCGCGTGGTCCATCGCCTCACGCAAGCTAAGTGCCGCCGTCGGGGGTTCAACGACGCTGTCGAAGAAGACCTCGTCGCTTAGGTACAGGCCGCGCATTACATGTTCGATGGTATCGGGCATGTAACGAACCCAAAGCTTCACCGGGATATCGGTGATCTCGGGCATCCCGGGCCCGCGGCACAATCCCAACATGTAATCCATCAGGTAACGAACATTCGTTGCCAAGTGACCGTTGTATTCGCGATGGGCGCGCTGATTGAGCACCCGGTCTTCGTGCATACAGCGGCCGATCTCGGATTCCAGGTACTCCTGAAAGGTCGAGACGATGACCTCGACGAGCACGGTATCCTCGCCGGTGGCCACAAACTCTTGATACTCGCGCTCGACGGTGTCCGGGTCGAATCCCCGAAATGCCAGAATACGCAGGGTCTTACCGGCAGGCGGGTAACTCATCAGCAACTGTTTCGGGATCCGAAACGCCACGCGCAGATTCACGGCATTGTACGCGCCGCGATGGCGCTCGGCCTCAAGCACTTGGCAATGGGGGTTGC
>JAKLEG010000216.1 GCA_022703175.1 Myxococcota bacterium
TGATCTCCAGAAACTCAAGGCGACCGTAGCGGCGGCAAACGAAGAACGGTGAACGCGCCAAAGATGGGCTGTCCGATAACCCTCAACATACCCAGGTAAAAGAGGCCACATAGTTTACATAATGTGTATTATCAGACAAACATATATGGGCGGAGGGGTGGGCGCTCGGCTTGGGAATGTTTTTGGGCTTGCTGTCGGCTGATGTCACAACGCATGATGCGCGACGTTCACCTGGTTTGTGTCTTTTGCAAGCTCGCGGGGTTTGTCCGACATGACCGATGCCAGCCGTGCCGACGCTTTGCATGCCCTGTTGCGCGAGCAAGCCGAGTTGGCTCAAACGGTCGATCCGACGCTGACTGCCTCTGTGAATGGTTACCTTGCTCGACCCTTGGTGCCGGCAGCCCGTTGGGATGCTGCCTTTGTTGTGGCGTTCTTGCGTTGTGAGCGACGTTGGCGCCACGTTGGCTTGGCCAAGCCTCCCGACCATGATTTTTGGACCCACGAGTTGGACTATCTCTGGCCAACGTTGCGTACGGCCCGCGTGGCTGTCTCGCTCGTGCTGCATGCTGGCGCCGTGGTCGCCGTGGCGCTGGATGCCGGGCTGGCTGACGACCGGGATCGCGTGCGCCTGGTGCAAATGGTGGCTGTTGGTGGCAATCCGCTTCCAGGCCGTGACCAGATCTGGGTTTGGGACGCGCTCTTGCATAGTCTCAAAGGCCGTCGCGGTCACCGCGTCTTGGTGCCTGTACCGGACAACAACACCCTTGAGTTGGTTTCGCCAACCCCAGGTTCCGGGCTCGATTTGCGGGCGGGTTTGTTGAGCCTGGGGGCTCGACCGCGAGCCCTGGCACACTTGGCGACCCTTGAGTTGAGCTTGGCCGCGCGTGTAACGCCACCGCCGCCAGACCGAGAAGTTGTTAAAAATTCGCTAGTTAGTGCTGTGGAGTTTGAACGTGTTAACCCGCAACGGCGACCACCGACACTGTCTGCGAAGCGTCTTGGCGCCTTGGCGTCGCCGGAAATCCAGGTCCGCAACCCAGCGTTTGCGCATTTGCAGCTGGGCCTTGGGCGCTCGCCCATGCGGCCTCTGCGATATCCAGAAAAGCCAACCGAATCTAAGGACTTGGTAATTATTGGTGCCGGCGTTTCGGGCGCCGCGGCGGCTTACTTGGTGCGCGATCGGGATGTCTTGGTGTTAGATCGCGATGACCGCGTGGGCGGCACGGGGGCCTGCCAAGTGGCTGCCGATGGCCAAACGTATCCGCTCGCGGCTCATTATGAATGTGATCTGGGTTCGAATTATGGCCAGGAAGTCATCGATTTTTATAAGGAACTTGAATTTATCCGCAGCGTTCCTGAAGGTCCCATCTACCCATTTGTGGAGTCTCAGTATTATGTAAACTCTTCGCGGAGTGAGCAGGCCATTCTGGCGGACGGTCAGCTGCGTTCGCGTGGCTGGCGGCTGTTCTCCACCGATGCCACCGCGATGCGTTTTCGCGACCTGGTGGTGTCCCGGGTCTCCGAGTTCCCGTTACCCACGCGCAATTCTCTCCCGAGTGTGCGGGCGTTGCAGCACCAAACGTTCGCCCGTTGGCTTAAAGACCAAGGGCTGCACGGTGGCGGCGAGCTGCGTCGCAGTCTCGAAGTGCTATTGCGTTCGGACTACGGTGGCCTAAGCCAGGACGTCAGTGCATTTGCGGGCCTGCATTATTTTGCTTGTCGCCCCTATTTCACCACCGGTACCCGCACCTTCTCGCCTCCCGAGGGGCTCGCCTACTTTGCCAAACGCATGCTCGCAAGGGCACCTCGGGCGGAGGTGCGCCTGAACCAGATGGTGGTACGGCTTAAGGACCGACAGGATCACGTGGAGGTCTGCTGCCTGGACCTGGTCGAGCATGTCACCCGCCGCTACCTGGCCAAGGCGGTCATTTTTGCCGCGCCCAAAAAGCCTGTCCCCTACCTGTTCTCTCAAGACCGCGCGTTGTTCGCAAAGAATCGCTATGCCGCCTGGATGACCTTATCCTTTGAGTTTCGGCACCAGCTACCAGAGGCCGAGTTGCTATATTGGGCCAACCACGTGGCCGAGCCCTCGGGAGAGCACGTGGGATTCACCTGGGCCAACCACCACCAACCCGACGCCCCGCCGATCATTACCGCCTACGTGGCGTTGCGCCCAGGCAAAGCGAGTCATCTGAAGGCGCTGTGGTCCATGCCCGGCCCGCTGGTGCGCCGGTCGCTGCGGTTGTTGGCGTGTCTGCTCGGGCGTGATGTCACCGCCGATGTGGGGCGGGTGGTGGTGCAAAAACTCGGGCACGCGATGCCGACCCCGGTGCCGGACAGTCTGTTTACCGACCCCAATGGGCATCGTCGCTGTGAACGTTTGCTGTATGCGGGGGTGGATACGGGACGCCTGCCGCTGTTGGCGGAGGCGATCGATTCGGCGCAGCAGGCAGTGCGCTTACTACCTTAGCTCGCTCAGGCTTGCGGTTGGGCGAGCGTGTCGACGTAGGTGCGGATCTTCTCGCGGTCTTGCTCGGCGATGCGTACGAAGCGCACGGCCACCCCTTCGGTGCTCTTGTGCTCTTCTTCGCGCACCACTTCACCCACCGCCCAAATCACGTCGTCGGAATTGGGCAGCATGATCTCAAGGCCGATCTGGCTGGCTTCAACTTCCGGCTCCAGAAGCTTGTAGAGGAAGACGCCGCCCGCTGAGATGTCGCGCACTCGCGCCAAATGCGGTTCGTCGCCGATGATCTTGTTCACGTAGAGGTCGAGGTCAGCACGCTCAAAACGCCGGACCTGGGGACTCGTATCAAACTCGGCAAACGCCATGGTGTCCTCCGTTCACGTTGCAGTTCGTCGGGCCCAACTCCCTGTCGCGCATGGAGCTTGGGGCCACACAAACCACCCTACGAGCGTTCGGGAGCACCGTCAAAAAAACGGCGTGAAAAGCAGCTTATGAGTATTTGCTGTCAAGCAGAAACGGCCGGCTGCAAAGGGTTTTCCACAAGCTCGGCGAAGATTTGCAAAGGTTTCAAGTGCTTGTAGCGCTCGCAGCGGTTGGTCAGGTACGCGATGCGATGCACGAAGTCGAGTTGGGTCGGCTTGGTGATCGATTTCCTAAAGGTTTTCGCGGCCTTAAGGATCGATCGCCGGGCGTCCCGAGGATGGAAGGTCAGGCTGTCGGTAAACAGCAGGTGGTCGTCATGGGGAATCAGGCGGCCTTCGAAAATATCTCCCCGTTCCATGCCCAACGGCTTGCGCCGCTCCAGGACCTCGATCCTTTCGTCGGTTAACAGGTTCAACACCTGCAATCGTTCCTCTTTGGCGCGCCGGAACTCAAACAGCGACAGCGAGGTGTGTGTCATCGAGCGCAGGCGATTCAGATCGGGGGTGGTGAGGGTGGGCGTCACCGACTCGATGTACAAAAGCGCTGGGGTCTTGTTGGGAGCAAACGACAGCGCCCGGTCAAGCACGTACCATTCGAGAAAACCAGCGATTCTTCGCTCGAAGCCGGGGTCGGTCTCGAACAACTCGCCGGTGCGGCGTTCATACTCTTTGCGCGCCGTCTTGAGCTCCTCCATGAAGTCATTGGCAGAGGCAAAACGGACCATCTCCTCGAACGTTTGGTGAAACATCGTCACGGGAACTCCTACCCTACCCTGATCGTGTCACTCAATCCACGTGCCCAACCGGCGCCACCGGAGTCCGTCTTTGCCCAAGGAGAACCACACAAACAGGGAGCGGCCCAGGACGTTGGAGAGCGGCACCGCGCCCCAACTCCGGGAGTCGAAGGAGTGGTCGCGATTGTCGCCCATCATGAACAGGCTGTCAGGAGGGACAGTCGTGGGACCATAGTCGTTGGCGCTGGCCCTCGGGCTTATGTCGTACAACGCTTTGTGCGTTACGCCGTCGATGGTTTCATCGTAGGCGAAGGCCTCGAACGAGTACCAATTACCGCTCCCCTGCTCGCGATCCCAATGGGTTTCTTGGCCCAGGAAGGTGCGCTCTACGGCCTTGTCGTTGATGATGATGACCCCGTCTTTGACCTCGATCTTGTCACCCGGCAGGCCAATCACCCGCTTGATGAAATCCTCGTGCGGGGTGAGCGGGCAGACAAAAACGATCACTTCCCCGCGTTTGGGCAGGGCAAAGTCGACGATGCGCGTGGTGGTGAACGGGATGCGCATGCCGTACAAGAGCTTGTTTACGAAGATCTGGTCGCCAATAGCCAAGGTCGGGATCATTGAGCCAGACGGGATCTTAAACGCCTCGACGACAAAGGAGCGCAACAGCAGCGCCACGATGATGGCAATGCCGATAGACTCGGTGGACTCGCGCCAAGCTGGTTTGCGGTAGCGGCCCAGATGCTTCTCGGTGAGGTTGGCGAGCGTCTCGCTGGCGCGGGTGAGGCCACTGATATTGGTGCCAGGCAAGGCAGTCTCGACGTCATTTAACGTATCCGAAAGCTCCGCCTGCAACGTCTTCGTGAGCGTGCGTTGTCCGCGGCGCAAAAGCTTCCGGCACTCGCGGATGCGCTCTTTGGCAAGCTTGCGCGCAGCGCGCAGCTCTTTGGGGGTGGAGAATGGCATTTCCATGGACACAGGCGCTCCTTCGGCGGGGGCAGTGAGCCGCTCTACTCGTCCACCTTCAGGACGGCCAGGAATGCCTCCTGTGGGATATCCACGGAACCGACCGACTTCATGCGCTTTTTGCCTTCCTTCTGTTTCTCCAGAAGTTTGCGCTTACGCGAGATATCGCCGCCGTAGCACTTGGCGATGACGTTCTTGCGGAACGATTTCACTGTGGTACGGGCGATGATCTTGGAGCCGATGGCGGCCTGGATCGCCACTTCGAACTGCTGGCGCGGAATGATGTCTTTGAGCTTGCGACACAGAGACTGGCCGCGTTCAAAAGCGCGGTCGCGGTGCACAATGACCGACAACGCATCCACGGGCTCGCCGTTTACCAAAATATCGAGCTTGATTAGGTCGGAGGCCTGGTAACCGGTGACTTCGTAGTCCCACGAGGCATAGCCGCGCGACAGGCTCTTCAGCCGGTCGTAGAAGTCGAACACCACCTCGGAGAACGGCAACTCGTAAGCCACCAACACGCGGTTTTGCGAGGGATACGAGATTTCGAGTTGGCGGCCGCGCCGCTCTTCGCAGATTTTCATCACCGCGCCCACATACTCGTTGGGCACGTGCACGTGGGCCTTGAGGATTGGCTCCTCGATGCGATCGATCTCCTGCGCGGCCGGCAGCTTTGCTGGGTTATCGATAGAGAGCTGCTCGCCCTTGATGGTGAAACAACGGTAAACCACGGTGGGTGCGGAGGTGATGAGGTTCAGGTCGTACTCGCGTTCGAGTCGCTCCTGAATGATCTCCATATGCAAGAGCCCCAAGAAGCCGCAGCGGAAGCCGAAGCCCAACGCCTGGCTGGTTTCGGGCTCGAAATTGAAGCTGGCGTCGTTGAGTTGCAGCTTTTCTAGCGCGTCTTTCAACTCGCCGTAGTCGCCCGCGTCCACTGGGAAGATGCCAGCGAACACCACCGGTTTTACTTCCTTGAAGCCTGGTAGTGCGTGGGCCGTCTCGCGCTCAACCTCAGTGATGGTGTCACCGATTTTGGTTTGGTGGATGTCCTTGATGTTGGCGATCACGAAGCCAACTTCGCCGGCCTTCAGTTCGCTGAGTTTCTCTGCAAATGGCGTAAAGGCGCCCACCTCTTGCACTTCGAAGATGGCACCGGTGCTCATCAGCTTGATCTTGACGCCCTTCTTCAGGACGCCATCCATCACGCGCGCAAGTACCACGACGCCGCGATAGGAATCGTACCAAGAGTCGAACAACAGCGCCTTCAAAGGCGCGCTGCTGTCGCCTTTAGGCGGCGGTACGTGCACGAGCACGCTCTCCAAAATTTCGCGTACGCCGACGCCCGTCTTGGCGCTGCAGGGAACCGCAATGCGGCCGTCCAGCCCGATGATATCGGTGATCTCCTGGCGAGCGCGCTCGATGTCGGCGCTCGGCAGGTCGATCTTGTTGATCACCGGCACGATTTCCAGGTTGTTATCCAGCGCCAGGTAGACGTTGGCCACCGTCTGCGCCTCGACCCCTTGGGTCGCATCCACCACCAACACGGCGCCGTCGCAGGCCGCCAATGAGCGCGAGACCTCATAGGTGAAGTCCACATGTCCGGGCGTGTCGATGAGGTTGAACAAGTAGAGCTTGCCGTCGTCGGCTTTGTACTTGATGCGTACCGCTTGCGCCTTGATGGTGATGCCGCGCTCGCGCTCCAGGTCCATCTTGTCGAGCATCTGGTCTTGTTTTTCGCGGTCACTTACCGCGCCGCACACATCCAGCACGCGGTCGGCCAAGGTGCTCTTGCCATGGTCAATGTGCGCGATAATCGAAAAATTGCGGATCAGGGGATCGCCCATAGGTCAACTGCGCTCTCAGGTGGGGTTGGCTATTCGACCAACGAAAGTTGGCCGGGAAGCTTGTCGCTGTGTTTCTTCAGCACGAGATCGATGCCTTCGCGAATATACTCAGCGATCGGCACTTTGGTGCGCTCGTGCAAAAGCTTCAGCGTCTCCGCCTGCGTCTTGGTGATGTACACGGTCGTGGACACTTTCTTCTCGGCTACCACTACAAGCTCTCCCACGGTCGGATTGGTCGCTGCCCTACATAGGGTGCACGGTGACGTATGTCAACGCGTCCCTTGCTCTTGACTTCGCCTTGACCGTCACCGACAAGCGTAGCGAGTTGCTTTTCGCTTTTTTCCGATGGGGAGTGGCGCATGGTTCGTGGGTGCATGGCAGCAAGTCTCTTGGCTCTCCTGTGGGCGTGTGCCGAGTCAGCGCCGGTCACCGCGGCACCCGCGGCAGGCCCCAACGAATCGATGGCCACCTCGACGATGATGGTGGCGCGTAGCGACGCCGAGCGTGAGTCGCTGGCCAAGAAAGAAGGTTTGCTGCTCAAACGCTTCGATCTCAACCGGGACGGCATTCCAGACGTCTACAAGTTTTATGTGGAGGTAGACGACCCGAAGAACGCTGGCAACAAGCTGGAACGCCTGGTTCGCAAAGAGACCGACGTCAATCACGACAACCGCTTCGACATCTTGCGCATCTACGATGACAAGGGCCAACTCGTCGAAGAGCGGGTGGACCTGGATTTTGATGGTCGTTTCGACCAAGTGTCGGTTTACAAAGAAGGCCAGCTTGTGCGGCAGGATATCGACCTGAACTACGACGGCAAGCCCGACCTCATCAAGTACTTCGAGGATGGGCAGCTGGCACGCATCGAGTCCGACGGCAACAACGATGGTCGCATCGACACCTGGGAATACTACGCCAACGGTGAAGTGGATCGGGTGGGCTACGATACCGATTCTGATGGCAGTGCCGACAAATGGGAGCGCAAGCACCCCGATGAGCAACCTGAGGCCATGCCAACCCCTGCGCCCGCGGGTGACAGCAAGTAGGCGCTACTCGCTTTTAACCACCCACCCCGGTACGTCGGCGGCAAGTAACAGCTTGGTGGCGCGGTTGGCGTCGGCATCGGCGCTAAAGCGCCCGAGTCTGACCCGGTACCAAGTGCCTTTGCCGGGCAACGCCGCGCGCACCACGTGGCCGGTAAAGCCCTTGCGCTTCAAGGCGGCCACGAAGGCGTTGGCCTCGGCCTCTGATTGGAACGCCGCCACCTGCACCGTGTACTCACCCTTCTGTGCTGGGCCATGGTTGAGCGTCGCGGTGAGCACCGTGTCGGGAGCCGTGGCTGCTGCGGGTGCACCAGCGTTTGGCGTGCTCGCCGGTGTGCTGGGCGCGGCGCTGGTAACCACGGGGTTTGCTGCGGCCGGCGTAGCGACGGTGGGCGCGGCGCTGGGCTCTGCCGCCTTGGCGGGTTGGGCGGCGCTAGGCGTTACCGGCGGCGGCGTGGCCACGCGCGGTGGCGCGCGGTCGGTGAGCTTATTGTAAAAGGTGAGTTGTTGTTGCAAAGCATTGGCGGCATCGGCGCGCGCCAGCGGATCTTCGCCCTGGGTCGAGACATTGCCAAACTGCGCCGCGCGGCGCCCCACCACCACGCCCAACGCAAACGACAACGCCAGAGCCAACAGCGCGCCCAACGTCAGGTACACCACTTGCGCGCGTTCCATCGTTCGACCTCCTAAAGTCCTCACGCATCCTCGGCGGCTTCGTCCAGCATCATGCTCTCAGGTGCCGCAACTCCCAAAATTCCTAGCAAGGCCGCGAGCACCGTACGCATGGCCGAACACAGCAACAGCCGTGCGCGCGTCTTCTTCAGGTCGTCGGAAACCACTCGCTCGGTGTTCTTGTATTGCGAGTAGTAGCTATGAAATTGGCTGATCAATTCCTGCAAGTAATACACGGTTTGGTGCGGCTCGCTGGCGTCGGCAGCGGCAGCCACCAGTTCCGGCGCCTGCACCAGGGTCTTGATCATGCCGAGTTCCTCAGGCAATCCAAGCCCTTCCAAGGCCTCGCGGTCGGGTTTCGGCATGGGAATCCCGGCTGCCTCAGCCTTGCGCGCGATCGCGCACATTCGAGCGTGCCCCATCTGGGCGTAATAGACCGGATTGTCTAGGGATTTCTTCTTCGCCAGGGCGATATCGAAATCCAGTTGCGAGTCGCTGCGGCGCATTGCGAAGAAGTAGCGCGTGGCATCCTTGCCGGCTTCCTCCACAACCTCATTTAGCCACACGGCCGTGCCCAGTCGTTTGCCCATGCGCACGGTTTCGCCGCCTTGGGAGAGGCTCACCATTTGGATGAGCACCACATCCAACGCCTTCGGATCGTGCCCCAACGCGCTCATGCCGGCCTTGACGCGGGCGATGTAGCCGCCGTGGTCGGCGCCCCAGATGTTGATCAAGCGGTTGAAGCCGCGTTTCATTTTGTCGTCGTGGTAGGCGATGTCGGTGGCGAAGTAGGTCGGCCGGCCATCTTCGCGTACCACTACGCGGTCTTTGTCGTCCCCGAAGGCGGTGGTTTTGAACCACTTTTTGCCCTCTTCCACAAACACATGTCCGGCTTTCTCAAGCCGCGCGATCACCTCGTCGAGGCCCACCCGCTGGGTCAACTCCCGTTCGCTCACCCAGGTGTCGAAATGGACGCCAAATGCCTCCAGGTCGGTGCGAATACGCACGAGCATCGCGCTGATGCCAGCCTGCCTGAGTGGTTCGAGCCACAGGGCCTCGGGCTTGCCTAGGTAGGCGTCTCCGACTTTGGTTTGTATCTCTTTGGCAATGTCAATGATGTAGGTGCCGGGATAGAAA
>JAKLEG010000217.1 GCA_022703175.1 Myxococcota bacterium
GAATGGCGGCGATAGCAATCGGTGACACCGCGCTCATGGCGCCCGCCGTCAATACGGCAATCACTTCATCGCAACGATTCCACCCCAAGCCACGCATCGCTTCGGCGACGACCCAGGTGTCGGTGTCACGACTCGCCGCCAATAGCGCCTCACACGCCGTGGTGGTCCGAAAGCCGCCTAGGGCCCGCGCCGCCATGCTCCGCACGCTGGGTTGCTCGTCGGCCAAGCCATAAATAAGCGTCTCTTCTGGAAAATCGGCACCATACTCAAGGGCAGCCTCGAACCCAGCGCGCCGGACTTCTGGATCGCGATGATGGGTCGCCGAGACCAACAGGTCCATGTCCTGAACCCTGCCAATAGCTCCCAACGCACTGACCCAGGCAGGGAGGAACTCGCCCGTACCCAAAACCTGCCGGAGCATCTCAGCCACCTCCGGATGGCCGCGCCGTCCCACGGAGGCCAACGCCACCACAGCCGCCTGACGAAGCTCACCTTCGGTCCGACGAATGAGTGCCATCAAAGGTTGCGCGGTATCGACACCCCCAAGGCTGCCGACCACCCGAACGGCTGTCTCTGTGGCCCGCGTCTCGGGGCCACTGGCAATCTCAAGCAACGTCGGCACGACGCTGGCATCGCCGAGTTGTTCGATGGCCTCCAGAAACAACACCCGAGACTCAATATCGACGCTGTCGATGGCGGCAAGCAATGGCCCCACGACGCTGCGCCCAAGTTGCTCCATGGCCGCAAGCCCCGCCTGGGCCGCCGCACTCTGAGCACAGGCCGACAGGATCGCTGGCGCCAATGAAGGGTCATGCAGACGCGCGACCAGCTCAGCCACGGCCCCTACCGAAGCATCTTCACCACGTTCAACCAACGCTAGCAACGCCCTGCGAATCTCGGGGTTGGCCGCAAGTTGGCGCTCCGCCGTCGTTTGCTCACCGGCCGGCAGCTCACGAAACAATTGAGCCAACGCGCGCGCGGCCACCCAACGGGTCAGCGCCGGGCCCCGACCCAAACCTGCGGTCAACAGTGGCACCGCACGAACGTCGCGAGTGCACCCCAACTGCGCGTAAATCCCGCGTGCTAACGCCGCCTCACCCGTCCAACGCACCAACTCATCGAACGACAGTCGCGCTCCCAGGCGTTGCAAGGCGTCCAACGCATACACACGCTGCAGCAAGCTGGAACCTGATGCCGCCAGTCGCTGCCTGAACAACACAAGCGCCTCGGTAGAACCGCAACGCCCCAAGGCCTCCACAACCACCGAACGGACGTTCTCATCGGCGTCGTCGAGGGTCTGCATCAACACCGCACGGGCGGGTGAACTACCGATGACCCCCAACACCTCAACAATGAACTTGCGATGATCGGCGTCGGTTTCGCGCAGACTCGCGGCCAACGCCGGCACCGCACGCTCACCCAAACCTGCCAACGCCTCCGCCGCAGCGTTGCGCAACCCCGCGTTGTCCGAAGACGCCATCGCGGACACTAGCGCGGGGACCACGTCGGTGGCATCTGAGATATCGCGCAATAGCTCCAAGGCCGCCAATCGCACTCGCCAGCTCGAATCACCCAGCATCGGCACGATCATCCGGGCGGAAACTCCGGGCTGATTACGCAGCTCCACCACGGCCCGATAGCGACTCTCTTCGGCGGCGCGCGCGTCGGCCGCAGCTTCCTGCCCGGATCTTGGGAACGAAGACGTGGTCATGACCCGCGAGACTCCAGCTCCTTCAGGAAGTGATGAAATGCCTCCAACACGGGATCTCGCCCGGCATAGCGCTCCGGCGCGACCTGCTCCGCCAAAAGTCGCCGCCCCTCAGTAAGGGCCGCGTGCAACGGCTCCAGATTGCGCGTGGTGACGTACGCCAAAAACTCGGTTTCGTTGTAAAGCGCGATATCGGCAATGATCGCGCGCGCCACTGCCAGCACCCCGTCGTAGCCAGCGTGGGCTGACGCCATCGCCGTCTCCGGTGCATTGGCTATCGTGGTGGGTGGTGGTCCTGCCGAAGACGGCAACGGCGTGCCCAGCAACCGGCTCAACTTCTTTGGCAACATATCCGGAATATGATGCTGCTCGACGTAGTCGTCGGCCCCATACAGCGTGTGCGGACGGCGCTTGTAGGCCGCCGCGTTGAAAACCGATGCGACCAAGACGATTTTGGTTTGTCCAAGCTCGGCATGGCCGCGCACATACTCCACAATCTGGAACGACATGACCTCGGGTATCGCAACGTCGAGCACGACCGCACGCGGCCGATGGGCGGCCAATAGCTGCAATACCTGTGAACCATTCGCTGCGCGTAGCGGTTGAAAGCCGGCCTGGTACAGCACGGTACCAAGCTGCACCGCGAGCTCATCGGATTCATGGCCCAACAGCACCCGCGGCCCACCATTGGAACAAAACACCAGTGCCTCGCAGGCCGGGCAACGCACCCAGACCTCACCATTGGCAGGGAGCCCACGCCGGTTCTCACACAATGGACAGATCACACGCAGCTCACTCACGTTTGTCGCCCCACACGGCACCCTTGTCAGTCAATCCGTCGACGCGGGGCGGATTGATGGGGTCATCGGACGCCACGATGTTCTTGACGTTCAACAGCACCAGCGTACGGCCACGGAAATGGCAGACGCCGAGAAAAAACGGTGCATGCTCACTGTCGAGCAGGCCCGGCGCAGGACGAATCGAGCTGCGCGGCGCCCGCACCACCTCGGTCACAGCGTCGACCATAATCCCGAGCACACGGCCTTCAATCGTCATGATGATGATCTTGCGTTGAGGCGAATCGAGCACCGGCAGCTCGAAGCGACGCCGCAGATCGATGATAGGAATCACCGAGCCGCGCAAGTTGATCACGCCCTCGACATACTTGGGGCCCTTGCGCACCGGTGTCACCGGCACCACGCGAATGATCTCGCGCACGCGGCGAATATCAACCACGTACTCTTCGTCGCCAACCTGAAAGGCCGCGAGTTGCACCACTTCGTCGCGGGTATCCGCTTCAACGGCCATTGGGCGCCTCCGTCATGCTCAACAGGTTGGCGAGTTCGAGCACGATGAGCAGGCGCTCGCCAATGCGACCGACGCCCGCGAGCAAATCAGTCGCCTCCCGTTGCATCGTTCGAGGCACAGGTTCAATCGCCTCCCGCTCGATGCGCACGACGCTGCTGACGCGGTCAACCAGAAGCCCCAAGGGATCACCGTCGCCTCGTAACACCAAAACGCGGCTGTAGTTGCTCGGCGACTGGTTCCCGAGGTGAAGGGCAACACGCAAATCGAGAATCGGCACGATGGTGCCGCGCAACGACACAATCCCCAAAATTCCTCGGGGTGCACGGGGCACCTCGGTGACGAGCGGCACCTTAATGATCTCTTGGATCTGCACAATGTCGATGGCGTATTCCTCGTCGGCCATCCAAAACGCCAAGAGCTCTGCCATACGAGCGCTGCGCGGCTCTTGCGTAACAAACGCCTCAGCCGACGTCAGGGCCGTCCCCTCTGCCTCGATATCGTCGACGAAGAAGGCCGCCAACGGGTCGTCTTTTGGCTCCGCGGCGGGTGTTTCGCGTGCGGTGAGCGCCACGGCCGTTGGGCGTTGAACCGGCGCATCAATACCGGCGGCATCGAGGCCGACGCCCTTGCCACCCTTGCCGGGCACGTGGCTCTTGGTCGTCATACGACCTCCTCGGTGCGGCCTTGGTTCTGGGAGAGTTCGTTGAAAATCTGCACGACATCGATGACCAAGATGGTCTGCTGATTCCCGAGCTCAGCGGCCCCAGCGATGCCGGGCACGCCCCGCAGGCGCCGCCCCAGCGCCTTAATCACGATGTCCTGTTGCCCCACCAACTCGTCCACCACCAACGCGACCCGGCTTTGACCCACACCAGCAATCACCGCGTAGCACACCGGCGGCCGCTCCAGCTGGCCCAACGCAAACACGTTGCGCAAATCGGTCAGAGGCACCGTGGTGCCACGCACCGAAATCACCTCGCGTCGCTCGATGGTTTTGACGGCACCCTTTTCGAGCGCCAGGGTTTCTTGCACATTGTTGAGTGGAATTGCATAGGTGCGCCGCGCCACCATGACGATCAGCGCCGGAATAATCGCCAGCGTGATTGGCAAGGTGACGCCTACGCGTGTGCCCCGGCCCTCCGCCGAATCCACCTCGATAGCACCCGACAGCTGCGAGATCTTGGTCTTGACGACGTCCAACCCAACCCCACGCCCGCTGTACTCCGAAACCTCAACCCGGGTGGAAAAACCCGGCAAAAACAGCAAGTTAAAGATTTCGCGTCGGGTCAACTCCTGGGCCCGTTCTTGGGTCACCAGCCCCCGCTCCACCGCAACCTTGAGCGTCTTATCGATGTCGACGCCGCGTCCGTCGTCAGAGACCTCCACCACCACGTGGTTGCCACGCGCCGCGGCACTTAGTCGCACCACACCTTCGCGATCTTTGCCCGCCTTCGAACGCACATCCGGGTCCTCGATGCCGTGATCAATCGAATTGCGGATAAGGTGCATCAACGGATCGGCCAAATCCTCGACGATCAGCTTGTCGAGCTCGGTATTCTCGCCGGTGGTTTCAATACGCACCTCGCGCCCCAACTCGCGACTCATCTTGCGGCCGATCCGCACCATGCGCTCGAACAAGTTCGTCAGCGGCACCATGCGGACTTCCATGATGCCCGCTTGCAGCTCGGCCAAGCGACGCTCGAAGTTGCGATTCTCTTTGTGCAGCTCGGCGGCTAGTTCGGTAAAGCCCTGTTGACGCCGAATGTCACTGCTCAGCCGCTCGAAGGCCATCTTTGTGAGCCCGAGCTCACCCACCAGGTTCATCAGCCGGTCGAGCCGACGAATATCGACGCGTACCGTGCGCGACACGCTCTTGAGCGCGGCCACCTCATCGGCGGCATCTTTTGTGACGTCATGCACAACGCCATCATCCGCAAGAGGTTCTTCATGGGCGGAGGATGAGGGGGTCGCGGGAGCCGGCGAGGCCGACGCCACAGCCGTCTTGGGCGCGTTCCGGCGCGCCACGGCAGCCACTTTCACACGCTCGTCGCCAATCGCCGCGTTGACCTCCGCCTCGCTGCGGTCGGTGCCGATGATGATGTCGAATGCCAGCGTTCCAGGCTCGCCCGGCTTGGAGCTGGGCAGCTTCGTGATCACCTCGCCAATCTTTTGGATGGCGCCATCGATCTCAGCAAGCCCCACGTCGAAGTTGGACAACTCAAAAGCGGTGCGCAACACGTACAGATTACGACCACGCGTCAGGTTGTCGCGCAGCCGATGCTCCTCGTACTCGGTGAGCACGCTCAACACGTCGTCGGCCAATTCGACCATGTCCCGCAGGCCCATCGGCCGCTGCGCTGAGCCACGCCCAGCCACCTGTTTGAGCCGATCCACAACCTGCTCGACAGCCTCGTCGGCTTCCTGCCCCCCCTCGCCAGCCTCGGCAGCCGCGATCAACACACCAAACCGCTCGACGCAGGAAAACAACACGTCTAACGCCGTGGGGTCCGTTAGGACTTTGCCAAGCCGCATACCATCGAGCACGCTCTCCATCTCGTGCGCGAGATGCGAAACCGCATCGAGCCCGAACATCCCGGAGATGCCTTTGAGCGAATGGGCATTGCGAAACAGGCTGTTGATTCGCTGTGGCGGCACTTCACCTGCACGGGACTCCGTTTCGGCAGCGATGAGGTCGCGGTTCAAGCCATCGACGATCTCTTGTGCCTCCGCAACAAATTCGGGTGTCGCGCCCGTGGGTTTGCCCATTGCTATTTGCCCCCCTGACTCAACAATTGCTGAACCGTCGTCAATAGCTCTTTCGGCTCAAAGGGCTTGATCAGGTAGGCGTCTGCCCCAAGCGCCATCGCGCGGCGGCGATCCTCGGCACTACCTTCGGTGGTGACCATCAACACGCGGGTGTTGGCGAACACGGGATTCTTGCGCACAAACGACAACAATTCGAGGCCGTTGATACCCGGCATGTTGATATCCAAGATGATCACGTCAGCATGGTCGCGCGGCAAACGCTTGAGCGCGTCAAAGCCATTGCCCACCTCGACGACCTCGACCCCGTCGATATCGCCGACGATCGACGCAATCAGGCTGCGCATCGCCGCCGAATCTTCTACCACCATCAACTTCGCCATTGCGTCACCCGTTCATCCTGCTTTGCCGTCAGAGCGCTTGGGTCGCCGGCTCTCTTCCAGCTTGCGTTCCAATAAGACCCGGTCCATGGCCATGCCTGCCTGTTGGAGGAAGATGTCCAGCGTTTCGGTCGCTGCCAACGGCTTCCCAGAAGGATTATCACCATACAATATCGCGGCAACCCGGTCGCTGGAGATGAGCGGCAGCGCGACGGCATCCGACGCGGGCCACGTGCCCCCCAACCCCTGCACCAGTCGTTCGTTCCCCTCCACGTGCTCCAGTGGTCCACGGATGGAAGTGCGAAAACGCACGACCTTCGCCAGCACCGAGTCGTGATCGACCGGCACTTGCAGACGCCGTACCCGTTTCACAAACGCGTCGGAGGCCTCCTCAACGCTGAACCCACCCAACCCGACATACACCCGACGCGTCACCAACATGATCGCCGCACGCTCGAACATCGCGCTCGCAAAACGCAACACCAACAACGTGATGTTGTCGCGGTTGTGGGGCTCCAACAGCTCGCCTAGCATCGAGCGTAGGAACTCCATGGGGCCATCGAGATGCACCGCCTGCGGCAGATCCGCGCTGCCCGGAACGTTCACATCTTCGAGCAACGACGCCATCTCCAGACGGAGATCGTACGAGGCGGGTTCCAACGTGGGCGCCACCATCGCAGGGGCAGCCACCACCGCGCTCTGTTCGGGTGACGCGGCAACAGGTTCGGGTGACGCGGCAACAGGTTCGGGCACCGCGACCGCGGGTTCAAGCACAGCGGTTGTCGGCTCCGGCGTGGCGGACAGACTGGGCGCAATGAGCGGCTCCAGACCCATGCCTTCGGAAATCGGCGCCACCACGGGTAATACCGCCGCCGCCACGGGCAAGACATCAGCGCCGACCGCGTCTGGGGGAAGCGCCTCGGGTGGCACAGCCGTCGCGTCGGCGAGCGCGCTCGTCAACTGCATAAGGAACGCCCCGAGTGGCCCGGCCGTAGGCTCCTTGGCAGCTTGCAGCTGTGCCTTGCGCGGCTTCATCAAAAAGGCGGTCACACCCATGCGCCGCGCCTTCGCCTCGGCCTCGCTGTTTTCGTAGTCGGAGAACAAGATCACTGGGATGGGCGGCAACAACGCGCGCACGCGTTCGGTGATTTCGAGCCCGCCTAGAATGCCGCCGCCATCCGAGCGGGCAATGATCAGGTCGCTGGCGACGACAAGCCCGTAAGGGTTGGCGTGGATTTCGAGGAACGCCTCTCTAACGACGTTGGCGGTGTTGACAGCCTTGAACTGCCCCCCCAATTGCGTTTCGAGCAACTTGGTGACCTGAGGGTCGTCATCGATGATGAGCAGGCGCCATGCCTTGGCGGTGTCCCCCAAAAGCTTGAGGTCCCCCAGCGCGGTTGCCGTAGGCGGCGCAGGCTGCGGTCGAGCCACCGCCACAATAGGGGCAACGCTCGATGCCGCTGGGGCCGTGATCGGCACAGTCACCGGCACCGCGGCAGCCACCTCCAGCACAGGTACTGGAGGGGCCGGCACGACCAGCACCGGCTTCGGAGGCGCCGGCACCACAGGGGCTGGCGGCGGTATCGTCGGCTCTGACCCCGGGGTAGCGTCCGGTATGGGCGCGCGCGCCAACGGCAGCGCCGCCACATCGGTGGGAATCACCACTTGAGGAGACGTCGCCATCACTGGCGGCGCCAACGGCTCCGAGGGTGAGGGAATACTAGGGGGGGGAACCACGCTCGCATCGTCGCGCAGCTGCGCCGCAAGCGTAGCAGCCTCGGGCGCCCGCTGCAGCTTCACGGCCGGGTTCTTGGGCTTATCCCGAGCCAGAAAACTCTCAAGCGAATCCTCTTGGGTGCGTTCGTCGTGCACCCGTGCGCCTTCGATCGCTAGATACTGCGGGCTCATGCCGTGTTGCACCACCGCCCTCGACGAGGTCAACGCAAAGCCGCGCCACGGATCGAGTTGCTCGCCCAGCACAAACGAGAACGTGCCTTCTTCCCAGGCGAACATGTCGTAGATGACCTCTTTGAGGAGCTCACCCATCAGTTCTTCAAGAGCTTCAGCACCGATGCCAAAGCGCGCGAACAACTCTCCGCCCACCACCCCGGCAGCCTGCGCCCCTAGCATTTCTTGGTAGGTCGCGGCGGTCACGATGCCTTTTTCGAGGAGGGTATCACCCACGGTACGCTTGGTCGTCGTGCAATAGACCGCGACGACACGTCCGGCATTGAAGACGATCTCGCCCGAGTCGTTGGGCGTGGTCAGTTGTAGCGTCCCGGAACGTCGGCTCAATGAGACAATCTGAAAGATGTCTCCCAGGCCGAGGTCGGCGAGGTTACCCAACAGGCTCAGAGTATAACTCCTCCACGTCTCGACCCACGTGCGGCAGAGACACCCAACCCCCCCACCGCGTGCAGCCCAGGTGGAGGTCGCAAGTTGCTTGTTCCTAAGATCTATTCCTACAAAGAATTGGCAAGCAGGCCAAGCACCTACACGGGTGCCACGAGAATCGTTGACACCTTCCCGGCCAGCTCTTCGGAAAGCCCGCGCAAGAATTCTCCCTCAAGATCTCGATCCTGGCTGGCCAAGGGCGCGACATAGGCGGCATCCATCGCACTGGCAGAGCGAAGCACGCGCGCGGCCTCACGACAGGCCTCACGGAAAACCCGGCGGTCCGCGGTACGCCGTGGCCCTAAGCCAAACACAAAAACCCGGCGCTTGCGTCGCGTTGAGGTAGGCAGAAGTGCGACTTCGCCTCGGGCGCCGGTGACATGGCCACGCTCAAGGGCACGCGACAGCCGGCCGCACAAGCGCCAATCCAACATCGCCGCAGCTCCCAACAACGGCCGAACGTCGGAGAAACAAAAGACGGCGAGCGCATCGGTGACCAAGCGATCGAGCGTGGACAGGTCGGCCGGAACCACTGGCAGACTGGCCAGATCGGGCGCGAGACGCACGCCGACGTCGGTCATGCATCACCCGCCGGTTTATCGGGCAGCGGTTGACGGTCGTCGCGTTCCTTGCCCAACTGATCGAGGATGCCGTTGATGAACGCCACCGAATCACTGCCACCGTAGCGCCGCGCAA
>JAKLEG010000218.1 GCA_022703175.1 Myxococcota bacterium
AGACGGGAGGCGAGAGGACTAGGCGGCTTCGCGTTCGACGCCGGAACCGACGAAGGCGCTACGCATCTTGCGGATCACGTTGCCTTCGATCTGCCGGGCGCGTTCCCGGGAGATGCGGAAGTGTGCACCGATTTCTTGAAGAGTTTTAGGCTCATCCGACATCAGGCGATGCTCGACGATGAAGCGCTCTTTCTCGTTCAGAATCGCCAAGGCATCTTTGACCTTGGAGCGAACCACGCGGCGTTCCTGCATCTCACCGAGGCGCTCCTCTTGCGATACGCCGCTTTCGGCCAGCATATCGATGTGCGTCTGCTTGCTGCCCGTTTCCAACTCGCCGTCCAACGAGAAATCCCGAGCCGCCAAGCGCATTTCCATGTCGGAAATCTCGCCTTCGACCACTGATAGGCGCTTGGCCAAGTCGCCCAGGGAGGCGGTTTCGCCATGCCCGGCGGCGCGATCGGCCTTTTCGCGTTCGGAGCGCAAACGGAAAAAGAGCTTGCGCTGAGCCTGAGTCGTGCCCAATTTAACCAGTGACCACGAGCGGATAATGAAGTTTTGGATATACGCGCGGATCCACCACACCGCGTACGAGATGAGACGATAGCCCTTACCGGGGTCAAACTTTTTAACGGCCATCATGAGGCCGATGTTGCCTTCTTGGACGAGGTCTAGCAACTTAAGGCTATAGCCGCGATATTCATGGGAAATTTTAACCACAAAGCGCAGGTTTGCGACCACCAGTTGATGCGCGGCCTTCAGGTCCCCCGTAAGCCGATAGCGTTCGGCCAATTCGACTTCCTTTTCGCGCGACAACAGCGGGTAGCGATTGATTTCTGCAACATACCGATCCACCGACTCGTTGTTGGCAAGAATCGTTGATGTCATAGCACACACCCCTTTGGCACCATCGGATCCGTCCGAGGGCCGTTGTCTGGCCAAGCGGTCTAGCGCCGCGCGGTTTTTACTCGGAGAGACCCATTTGCAAGATCTCGACCAAGATGAAACTGGGCAAAACGGAGTGTTTTGGTCCAGTCACAGCAGTTGGATGCCGCAGCCCTACGAAAGGATTCAGATAAACCCCACAGGAAATAGAAAACAACCTAAGTTATTGTAATTAAATGTGAATATGTATCTTTCAAAACCGACCTTGGAATCTAAGCCGGGGCAGCGGGCGGCCTTTGGGAGTTTTTCTGCGTAAGCGCCAAGATCTGGAAATCGAAGGAAACGCGGATGGCGGGGGGGGGGTAAAAAATACCGAGGTGCAAAACCTCCCAGACCGGAAAACCGGGGTACAGCGGTTGGCAGTGCCGCGGTTGTGCACAGTTAGGCACAGCCGGTCACAAGCTACCTGATAGTGTGTGAGTTACTCGGAGAACGCTACCAACACGACGGTGCAGTTATCCACGCCGCCGTTGGCGTTGGCTTTGGCGATAAGCGCCTGGCAGGTTTTTTCGAGGTCGTTGTTGCCTTCGAGCACGGTGGCCAGGATGTCGGGGTCGTGCACCATGCCAGAGAGGCCGTCGGAGCACAGCAGGTAGATTTCGCCCGGCTTGGGCTCGATCCGATGCACATCCACGACCACGGTTTCTTTCATGCCGAGCGCGCGCACGATGACGTTCTTGTGCGGGAAATGCTCAATCTCCTCAGGCGTGAGCTTGTGCACCTTGAGGTAGTCGTTTAGCAGCGAGTGGTCTTCGGAGAGCTGGGTGATGGCGCCGTTCTTCACAACGTAGCCGCGCGAGTCGCCGACGTGGCCCAGATACGCGCCGGTGGCGCCGCATACCAGGCAGACCATCGTGGTGCCCATGCCCCGGTAGCGGGGATCGGACTGCGCGGTTTCGAAGACCCGACGATTGGCCAGCTTAATGCCGGTGACCAAGCGGTTTTCGTCGTAGCTCACCGACCTATCTTCTTTGAAGGGCCAGGTGATTTCTTTGTCACGCGAAGTGTCGATAAAGAAGTTGGCCAGCGTCTCGACGGCAATTTGTGAGGCCACCTCTCCCGAGGCGTGCCCACCCATACCATCGGCGACGATGTAGAGGTTTTCTTCAGCGAGCAGGAAGAAGTTGTCCTCGTTGTGGGACCGCTTCATCCCGACGTGGGTGCTGCCCGCGTAGCGAATCTTCATGACGGGTTACTCACACGTGGTTCTAGCCCAAGTCGCAGCAGTCGCTTGTCCCTCTAGCGAGGTTGGTAGCATGCGTCGGCGACTCGATCAAGCAATGCTGCCGGGTCGGGTGCCACCTTTTCTCTGTTACAGGTGCAACTGGTTCGCGGCGGCAGTTAGTTCTTCGCGGAATTTCGGATGTGCAATGGCGATGAGCGCACGTGCGCGCTCGCGGGCCGTCTTGCCGCGCAACTGGGCGACGCCATGCTCAGTGACGACGTAGTTGATGTCGTTCTTGCTGGTGGTGACATGCGTACCCGCGGTGAGCGTGGGCACGATGCGTGAGATCGTGTCGTCCTTGGCGGTCGATGGCAGCACGATGAAGCCCTTGCCGCCCTTGGAGCGGTTAGCAGCGCGAATGAAGTCGGCCTGGCCGCCGGTGCCGGAGTAGGGGGTGCTGCCTAGGCTTTCGGAGCCGCATTGACCTAAGAAGTCGACCTGCATCGTGGCGTTGATGGCCACCAACTTGTCGTTCTGCGCCGCGGTGTACGGATCATTGGTGAACTCCACCGGGTGCATCTCCAGTGCTGGGTTGCGGTGCATGAATCGGTAGAGTTTTTGCGAGCCCAACGCGAAGGTGGCGACCATTTTGCCCGGCATGAAGTTCTTCTTGCGATTGGTGACGACGCCGCTTTCCACCAGGCTCAAGATGCCATCGCCCAGCATTTCAGTGTGGATGCCGAGGTCGCGCTTGTTTTTCAGCTGCATCACCACAGCATCCGGGATGCCGCCGTAGCCGATTTGCAGTGTTGAGCCATCGTCAATGAGCGCAGCCACGTGGCGTGCGATCGCCTCTTGCACCGGACCGATCTTCGGCAAACCTACTTCGAAGAGCGGATCTTGGCTTTCCACCACCGCGGCCACCTGAGAGACGTGCACGTGGCAGGTGCCGAAGCAGAAGGGTACGTTCGGGTTCACTTCCAAGACAATGGCGCGAGCCTTTTGCACCGCCGCCATCGTGTAGTCGGGAGCCAGCGACAGCGAAAAGTAGCCATGCTCGTCCATGGGCGATGCCATACTAAAAACCACATCGGCAGGCGTGAGCCCCTGGCTGATGAGCTGTGGCAATTCTGCGAAGTAGTTGGGGATGAAATCAATCCAGCCAGCCTGACCGCCGGGGCGCGTAGCACCGCCGTAGAAGTAGGCGACGTGCCGGACGTTCTCTTGTGTCTCGGGGTTCAGGTAGCCGAACTTCCGCATCGCCAAGATTTGCGCCACCTTCACATCGCGAAAGTTGCGCCGCGCATCAGACAGCGCGTTGAGTAGCACCGCCGGTTCACCTGCGCCGGTGGGGACCACAATCGTGTCACCATCGTTTACGAACTTCAGGGCTTCGGTTGCGGTCATGAGCGGCGGTTGCGCGGTCTTCATTGGGTCCATCCGGTTTAAGACGGGGCTTTGGCTATCATGGTGGATGGCATCAGACAACGGCGGCAGCGGGTCGGAGTTGGGCGTCAACGCGTATGCCCCGACCTCTGGGGACTCCTTCAGCACAACCTTGCCACCTACGTAGATTCCAAGGCGTTGTGATTCGCCAGCCGCCAACTCCAGCACGCAGTCAGCGCGGCGGTGGTAGCTCGACAGACGCCACGGTGGCAGCGTCACGACGGCCAATACGCGGGCCTCGCGATCCAGGTGCACAACGTCGATCGGGTAGCGCATGCCACAGGTGTGCACTTGCCGACAGGGGCGGATCACGACGCCGTGTCCGGGGGCAGGTGTCGGTTGGCCGAGGAGGCCGCGCAGGCGCTGCCAGGCACTCTCATACCGCGTGATGACAACCAGGGGATCGTAAGTGACCATCCTTGACTCACTCGTGAGCAGCGGCGAGAATCCGCGCGCAGCAATTTTGTTTTACCAGGGCTAAAGGCTTAGGTCTCATGAAGCGACTCCTGGATGTGTTGATGCGCGGCGAGTTCAGCGAACTGTCGCAGCGCTACGCGGATATTATTCTGGCAGGCCTCGTGGTGGGCGTCATCGGCATGATGATTATCCCACTTCCCACGGGCGTGCTGGACGTTCTGCTCGTGCTCAATATCGCGATCCAGGTCGTCATGATGATGATCTCGATCTACATCTCGCACGCGCTGAAGCTGTCGAGTTATCCGACCATCATCCTTATCACCACGTTATTCCGCCTCGCGCTCAACGTTTCATCGACGCGCTTGATCTTACTGCAAGCCGACGCTGGGCACGTCATCGAGGCGTTTGGCAAGTTCGTCGTGCGCGGCAACTTCGTGGTCGGCGCCGTCATCTTTTTGATCCTCACCATCATCCAGTTCTTGGTCGTCGCCAAAGGTGCCGAGCGCGTGGCCGAAGTTGCTGCCCGTTTTACTCTCGACGCCATGCCGGGCAAGCAGATGTCGATCGACGCCGACTTGCGTGCGGGGGCCTTTGATCTCGACGAAGCCCGCCGCCGCCGTGGCGAGTTGAACCGCGAATCGCAGCTGTTCGGCTCGATGGACGGCGCGATGAAGTTCGTGAAGGGCGACGCCATCGCTGGGTTGATCATCACCGGCATCAATATTTTGGCAGGCGTGGTTATCGGCGTCTTGATGATGGGTTTCACCGCCGCCGAGTCGCTCCAACGCTACGGCATCCTCACCATCGGTGACGGCTTGGTCCAACAGATCCCGGCCTTGTTGTCGTCAATGACCGCTGGCCTCATTGTGACTCGCGTCTCCAGCGAAGAGGGCGAGTCCAACCTCGGCAAAGACATCTCGGGCCAAATCCTGGCTCAACCCAAGGCGTTTGCCATTGCTTCCGGATTGCTCGTTGGCATCGGCCTTGTGCCGGGTTTGCCCACCGTGCCTTTCTTCATCATGTCGGCGGTCACTGGCGCCATGGCGTACGGCTTGATGCGCGGCAAGGCCTCCAGCGCCGAACCGGGTGCACCCGCCAACGAAGTGCAAGCGATGGGCGAGGAGACCAAGCAGCAGCAGATCCAAGCGGCCAAGCGCCAAGAAGGCCAGGCCCAACAAATGCTGCCGGTGGTTACGCCCATTGCGCTCGAAGTCGCAGCCAACCTCATCCCGCTCGTGGAGGACTCGGGGGGGGGCAATAAGTTCCTGGGCGAAATGGTGCCGATGATGCGCGACGGCTTGTTCTACGAGCTGGGCGTGAAGTTCCCCGGCATTCGCGTGCGTGGCAACGAAACCGACCTACCCGACGGCACCTACATCATCATGATCAACGAAATTCCGCTGGTCAGTGGCAATGTGTCGCTTGAGAAGGTGTTGGTCAACGATACGGTCGATCGCCTGACGCTGCTTAACATTAAGGGCGAAGAAGCCGTGAACCCTGCCAACGGCTCAGAATGTGCGTGGATCCCAGCGCAGTATGCCGAGATCGCTGAGCAGGCGGGCCTGACCACGTGGGATGCGGCCGGTTACATGGTGCTGCATCTGTCGTCGGTGTTGCGTAAGAACGCCGCCGAATTCGTGGGTATCCAAGAAGTTCAGAACATGCTTGAGCAGTTGGAGCAGGCGTTTCCCGCGTTGGTCAAAGAGGTCGTGCCGAAGGCCGTCTCACCGTTTCAGCTCACCGATATTCTGCGCCGCCTGGTCGAGGAAGAAATCTCGATTCGCGACTTGCGCAGCATCCTGCAGGCATTGGCCGAGTGGGGCCAGGTTGAGAACGATACCGTCATGCTCACCGAGTATGTGCGCAACGCGCTGAAGCGCTACATTTCGCACAAGTACACCCGCGGCGGTAACACGCTGGTTGTCTACCTGCTCGATCCGCAAATCGAAGAGACCGTGCGTAGCTCCATTCAGCACACGCAGTCGGGTTCTTACCTCGCGCTTGAGCCTGAAATCACTCAAGAAATTCTCACCGCGGTGCGCAACGAAGTGGGCAACTTACCGCCCACCGCGCAAAACCCGGTCATTCTCACCACGATGGAAATTCGCCGCTACTTCAGGAAGCTTGTGGAATTGGAATTCCCGCATTTGGCGGTGCTTTCCTACCAAGAGCTGTCGCCCGACATGAATATCCAGCCAATCGCGCGTATCAGTCTCGAATAACAGTTCGCGTCGACTAGGGGGCTGGGCTCTGCATGAGTCGCGCACATTGTGCACGCATCTCGAAAAACAGCGGCCTCGCTTCGAGCTGGATGGCGTGGTCATAAAGCGTCAGGGCGTCGCGAGCTTGCCCGAGCGCCTCGGTGAGCACCGCCAAATCGTACCAGGCGGCCGCGCTGGAAGGGTGGTTTTCTGCATAGTTGCGCAAGAGTTCACGCGCCAAGGCCACTTGACCGCGCACCGCTAACTCCACAAAGGGTTCGAGCGCGCTGTCATGGGTAGACAGCGGCACCTCCCGGCGTAGCTCCACGGGCGTGATGTCGGCCAACAACGCCGCAAACTCATTGCGTAGTGCCGCCGTGGTGGCGCGCGCATCGGCCGAGAGGGGCTCTGGCGAGCGCCAGGTGCCCAGGACGCCACTGCTATTGAAGAAGGTGGCTGTGAGCAGGGGGGTGAGGCCAGGTACGCATGGTGGGGCCCCCTGTGCGGACTTACAGGTTACGTCGTAGCTCGTTAGCCCGAGCTCCAGTGCAACCTCAGAATCCAGGTCGTCGGTGGCTTCAGGGTCGAGCGCGACGTCGTGGTTTTGCCAATACAGGGGCGAGCGCTCGGACGTATGATCTTGCACGGCGAAATAGCCGCCTTGAATCGTAACATCGTGCGCGATTTGTAGGAGCAGCGCTGCCTGTGCCAGGCTGTCGTGACGTACGTAAAGCGGCAGACGCCGTTGGCTGCCCAACGAAAATGCTGCCGGAGCGACACTGACAAAAGTGAGGATGGGAGAGCAGGCGCACAACCACCCCAGCAGCCACCAAAGGGCCACACGGGGGAGACAACGCCAGCGTCGTAGCGACACTGCCAGGGGAGACCGAACTAGCGCTTCGAGAACTGGAAACGCTTGCGGGCGCCTGGTTGGCCGTACTTCTTGCGCTCAACCGCGCGCGGATCGCGGGTCATGAAGCCGGCCTTCTTGAGCGCCGAGCGGAACTCAGCGTTCATTTCGACCAAGGCCCGAGCCAGGCCATGGCGAGCTGCGCCCGCTTGGCCCGAAAGACCGCCGCCGGCCACCGTGATCATGATGTTCAACTTGCCACGCTGCTCGACCAGGTCGAGGGGCTGCTGCATCATGGTCCGCCACGCTTCGCGTTGGAAATATTCGTCGAAGGGGCGAGCGTTAATTGCGATCTGGCCGTCTCCGGGCGTAATCCAAACGCGCGCGGTGGATTCTTTGCGACGACCAGTTCCATACCAACGTTGAGCTTGCTGCATGGGTCAATCCTCGTAGACCGTTCTCGGATCAGATAGCGAGAGGCTCAGGCTTCTGGGCCGCATGCGGATGTTCCGCACCGCCGTAGACCTTTAGCTTCCCGTACATGGCGCGCCCGAGGTTGCCCTTGGGGAGCATGCCCTTCACCGCGAGTTCGACAATGCGCTCGGGGTGACGCTCGCGCACTTCCTCGAGGTTCTCTTCGAAGATGTGGCCTTGCCAGCCGCTGTGGGTGTAGTACTTCTTGTCGGATTCTTTGCGGCCAGTGACCTTCACCTTTTGGGCATTGATCACGACAACGAAGTCGCCGGTGTCCGTGTGGGGCGTGAAATCGACCTTGTGCTTGCCGCGGAGAACCGTGGCAACGCGCGTGGCCAAACGACCCAACACTTTGTCCTTCGCGTCAACGATGAACCAACGACGCTGGACTTCTTCTTTTTTCGCACTCTTGGTCTTCATGACTTCCCTCAAGCTAGCCGACGAGAGCTACGGCACCTCTATACGTGCCGGACCTCCCTCCCACGTCGACGTAGGGGGGGCCTTTTATGAAACTAAGCAAACGATGTCAAGCTGTTAGACCTGAGCCGGACGCTTATCCAGCGATCCGAACATCGGACCCTGGGGTTTCTGGACGCATATCTACCAAGCGGTTCTGCATGTCAACTCGGACAATGCGCGGCACGTGCACGCGCGCTTCCTGATCGTCCATCTCGGCAAAGGTCGCCAAGATCACGATGTCGCCCGGTTCGTTGTGGTGCGCCGCTGCGCCATTGACGCAGACCATGCCCGAGTGGGGTGGGCCGGCCAACGCGTAAGTCACAAGGCGCGTGCCTCGGGTGACGTTCCAAATGTGGATGGCTTCGTAAGGAAGAATTCCTGCCGCATCCAACAGCGCCTGGTCGACCGTCACGCTACCTTCATAGTGAAGGTCGGCATCAGTCACCGTGGCACGATGGATCTTGGCGCTAAACATCTGACGCCGCATCCGTCGCTCCTGGTCCGTGGCGTCCCGTGCCGGGTACGCCCGTCTGGCGGCGAAACCTAACTGCGACGTATCAAGCTGGCAAGACCGGGTGCGTCGAAAATGAGTTAGAGGCAGCGCGCCGGGCCGACGATGACCTCAACCAATCGAGACGGGTCGAGATAGCGCGCAGCCGCGCCCTGAATGGCTTCGGCCGAGACCGCCTCGATGGCACGCTCATAATCCAGGTAGTCGGCGTAGCCCAACCCAAAGCGTTCGTTCATCGCCATCAGCATCGCACGAGCGCCAGCCCGCTGCAGATCAATGGCGTGAGAGCCGGTGAGATAGTGCTTGGCACGCACCAACTCGTCATCGCGCACTGGTTCATCACGCAAGCGGCGCAGGTGATCGTAGACGCCCGCCAAAGCTTGCGGCACCTTGTCGGGGCTGGTCGCGAGGTGTACGAGCAGGTAGCCGGGATCGAGGCCGTCCACGCTTGAGCTCGAAATCGAGTACGCCAAACTTGCTTGGTCGCGGAGCTCTAAGAACAGCCGACCGCTTTGCCCCGAGAGAATCGCGGTGAGCACTTCGAGCGTGTAGCGATCGGGGTCGTGCACGGTCGTGCCCATGCCGCCGACGATGACGTGAGCTTGTTGTTTGTCGAGCGCAAAACGCGATTGGCGTAGCGATGTGGGCGGCGCATCGATCGGTGCCGTTGTCGCGAGCGGCAGTGTCGTGTCATTGCCGAACCGCTCGGTTAACAGCGCCAGGGTCGCCTCGATGTCCACCGGTCCGACCACCGCCACCACCAGCTTGTCGGGAGCCAA
>JAKLEG010000219.1 GCA_022703175.1 Myxococcota bacterium
GCATCTTCAAGGTCGGCAAGTTTATTCGCAAGTACTCCATCGACGAGCTACCGCAGCTGCTCAACGTGGTGCGAGGCGAGATGAGTCTGATTGGACCACGGCCGGCGCTGCCTTACGAGGTCGCCGAGTATCGCGAATGGCATAGGCGCAGGCTCGATGCCCCGCCAGGTATCACCGGGCTGTGGCAGGTCTCTGGGCGCAACCGGGTGTCGTTTGAGGAGATGGTGAAGCTCGACATCGACTACCTGGAAAACTGGTCGTTTGCGTTGGACCTGCGCATCCTCGTCAAAACCGTGTGGGTGGTGCTCTTCGAGCATGCCTACTAGGCAGGATCGCAGCTCGACGCGCTTATTGCGGTGTTGTCGCGGCTATTGGAACTTCCACATGCCGCCCACGAAGCCGTGGTAGTTGTCGATGCGCTGGTCGTCGTTGTCGACGCGCTTGAACTGCAACATCGCAAAGGCATCCAGGTTCGCGACCACGTTGAAGCCGACGTAGCCCAACAAACCGTAGTGCCCTTGGTAGTCGCCGAAGCCGGTGGTGACGCCGGCGCTGATACCGGCGCCCAAGGTCAACGCGTCGATCGGCACCAGGAATTTGAAGTTCAGGTCGATGTCGGTGATCGTCGTTTTGGTCTTGCCATCGATGCCGCCGTCCACCTCGTAGATCGTGGTCTGCGGCGTGATGTAGAAGGTCTGCATCAAGGGAATATCGACGAAGAAACCCCAGGAGGGCTTGGTGGTTTTCTCGGGGATTTCACCTCGTTGGAGGTCGGCGCCAGCCGCTACGCCCAAGCCGACATTATAAGCACTGGCCTTGGCGGTTTGCGCGGTGACAACAACGGCGAGGCTCACAAGACTGGCAAACAGGACCTTGCGCATGCAGTTCTCCTGAAAAGGAAATTGGACGGCGCCCAACAGACGCTCATTCAACCTAGTACTCGCGTGACAGCGGAACAAGTTCATGGCGCATTACCGATGTTGCAGCGTTCGCCCACACAGCTTGTAGAGGATGCGAGCGCCGACGTTGGCGTCAAAGCTGCCTTCGAAATCGTCCGAGCCGGGGGTCACCTCGGTGAGGTCGAAGCCGACGATTTGCCGACCCGAGTCGGTGACAGCTTTGAGCAACATGCATGCCTGATGGAACGACAGCCCGCCCGGAACTGGCGTGCCTGTGTTGGGGCAAAGGCAGGGGTCGAGGGCGTCGATGTCAAACGAGACGTAAACTTGTTGGGGTAGCCGCTCGATGATTTGCGCTGACATGGTGGCGAACGTCGCACCCGACAGCAGTCGCTCGGCCACTTGTTGGTCCAGGAAGGTGCGTACCCGCGCGCCGTTTTCGTCCACGTAGGCCATCTCGCTTTGACCCACGTCGCGAATGCCCACTTGGACCAGTGTCTTGAGCGGCGTTTTATCTAGCACATTGCGCAAGGCCGAGGCGTGCGACCACTCGAAACCTTCGAAGCGCAGGCGCAAGTCGGCGTGGGCATCGAGGTGCAAGACACCCATGTCTGGGTATTTCTCCACGTGAGCCTGGATGGCGCCGAAGGCCACCGAGTGTTCACCGCCCAAGGTGCCAACGATTTTGCCGGCTTTGAGTAACGCTTGCACGCGTGCATAGACCCCCTCGTGCAGGCGCGTGGTGATGCGGTTGACCTCGTCGAGGGCGCGGGTGCCTTCGTCGCCAGCGTTTCGGGCCGCCTCGGCCAGAGCCCGGGCGACGCCGTTGACGTGTCGAGCTTCGTCGGTTTCCTCAAGCAGCGCGATCCCGGCTTCGTGGATGGCGCCCATCTCGGTGTCGTACAAATCGACCTGGTGGCTGGCGGCCAACATCGCGGTGGGGCCATCGGCGGTACCTTGCCGGTACGAGGTGGTGGCATCAAACGGCACTGGCACGAGCACAATGCGGGCGCGCTCGGGGGTGTGATCTAACCCGAAAATCCCCGAACCTTCGCTGGCGGGAGCATCGGGATCAAACGGCTTGTTGGCGTCGGTCATCACGTCCTCCGGAAGTCGACAGGTGGTTACGTGAGGTTCCCTAATGCAGCCGCCCACGCGCTGCAACCCCCATTGTCGAACGGCAGCAAGGTTGATAAGCGTCGCCTTCGGAGAGGGATGTTGTTGGTGAGGTCCGATGAAGTCCAGTAGTGCCCGTTGGGTCAGGCTCACGAGTGATGGTCGCGATGTGGTGCTGCACGCAGCGGCACAGGCGTTCGCGCGCCACGGCCTGGTCATTTTCCCCACCGAAACGTTCTACGGCTTGGCCGTGCCGGCCAACGACTACGAAGCATTGCAGAAGCTCGTGGTGGTCAAGGCTCGGGATGCAGCGAAGCCGATCCCGGTGATCGCTGCGAGTCGGACCGATGTCGAGCGGGTCGGGCCGATTCCGACGGCGCTCGAACCGCTGATTCGCGCCTTCTGGCCTGGACCTCTGTCCATCGCGCTGACGCCCGTGGGGCAATGGCCGCAGGCGCTCACGGCCACGGGCAAAGACATCGGTATCCGCGTGGCCGGACATGCCTTGGCTCGCGAGATCGCGGCTGTCGGCGGTGGCCTCATCACGGCGACGAGCGCGAATCTGGCGGGTTTGCCTGCGGCTGCGCGGCCGGATGAGCTCGATCCGGAGCTGGTGCGTTTGGTCGACCTGGTGATTGATGCAGGTGCCTGTACGGGCGGTTTGCCGTCGACGGTCGTCGCTGTGACGCCGAACGGTGCGGTGGAAGTTCGGCGCCCAGGCGCGGTGGCAACCTCGGAGCTAGCGCGCTTGATTGGCTACACGCCGCGGGTGAAGTCGGCCACCGGGCCGGTTCCGGGCAGTGTCAGCGGCAACGGTCGCAGCTATCTTTCGAGTACCATGAGCGAGCGGCGGTGACCGCAGAGGCTCCCACGCGCGACACGTTGTTGGCAGGGGAGCTGGTGTTGTGGCAGCCACCGCGAGGCGCGGGCTATCGTTTCAATCTCGATCCGGTGTTGCTATCGAGCTTTGTTTTGCCCACCGAGCACCTGCTTGACCTAGGCGCCGGTTGCGGCGTTCTCGGGTTATTGTTGTTGCGCTTATGCAAGGCGCGTGCGGTGACCGCGGTGGAGGTGCAGCCCACGCTTGCGGCCTTGGCCAAGCAGAACGGTCAGGAGAACGGTTTTGGCTCCGCTTACGCGGTGTTGACCGGCGACCTGCGGCACCTAAGCCTGCCAGCCGTCACCGCGGTGGCCTTTAACCCGCCGTATTTTCGCGCCGATTCAGGACACCTGCCGCCGGAGCTGGGGCGCCGCGTGGGGCGCTACGAAACCCATGGGGCGCTTGACGATTTTGTTCGAGTGGCCGCGGCGGCCGTGGGGTCACGGGGGCCGGTGAGTGGCGTGCTGCCGATGCAGCGCGAACGCGATCTGCTGCGAGCGTTGCACAAGAGCGACCTCACGCTGACTCGGCGTCGGGAGATTAGGGCGCGCATTCAGGCAGCGCCGCGCTTTATGCTGTGGGAAGCGCGGGCCGCAGCGTGCGCGTGTGTGGTGGAGCCACCGCTTGTGGTGCACGAGGAGAGCGGGCGAGCATACTCGGGCGAGGTTCGGGCGTTGCTTCGGGAGTAGGGCGTCCAGTATCAGCGCGCTTGTGTCGCTACTTCAGGTTGCGTCCGCGGCTCGCCCGGCGATGCAGCATCACGATCTTCTCAAAGGCGGCCTTGAGCTCCGGATCGTGCAGCGGCAGCGCCGCATCTTCGGCGATTTCGCGGTCTTCCACGGTGGGGGCTTCGTCCAGCCAGCGCGGGCGCTCCACAGGCTTGGGGGCGCTGCGCAGTGTTCCGGCCACCACCCTGAGCTCGCGCACGGCGTTCTCTTTGCCCAGCGCGGCATTGATCCGTCGGAGAATTTCGCCCTTGAGGAAGGTGAGTTCGTTTTGCCACGCGGCGCTGGTGCTGCGGATGGTGAGCACGCCGCGCGAGAGTGTCAGCGGTTCGGTGCGGCTTGCCATCTCGGCGCCCACGGCCTCGTTCCAGGCGCTCGACAATCGTACCCGCTTGGCCACGTCGGAGAGGCCTAGGTCCTTCAACGTTTTCATCAACGTCGGCGAGGCTGGACGGACCAACTTGCGTTTCGGGCGTCTGTCGCGGGGGCGCATCACCGCTGCTTATAGCGACAATGTCGAACCGCACCAAGCGACGCTTTACTCGTGAGCGACTCGTCTGCCATTCTCTGGGTCATGCAACGAGCACGCGCGCTGATTCGTGACGTCCCTGACTTTCCCAAACCGGGCATCTTGTTCCGGGATATCACGCCGGTATTGGGCGACCCGCTGGCGTTTCGCGAGGTGATCGACGCGCTCGCGGCGCGCTATCGCAATCAGGGGCTCACTAAGATCGCGGGCATCGAGAGTCGGGGATTCGTGTTTGGTTCGGCGTTGGCCTATGCGCTGGGCTTGGGCTTCGTGATTCTGCGCAAACCGGGCAAGCTGCCCTGCAAAACCTACAGCGCCACCTACGCGCTGGAGTATGGCCACGACACGCTGCACATTCACCAAGACGCGCTACAAAAGGGCGACCGCGTGGTGGTGATGGACGATCTCATTGCCACCGGTGGCACGGCCAAGGCCGCGGCTGAGCTCGTCACCCAAGCAGGGGCTGAGCTGGCTGAGCTCTGTTTCGTGATTGAGCTCGGCTTCTTGAAGGGGCGCGAAAAACTCCAAGGGCTGCCGGTGCACGCTCTCATCACCTATTGACCACCCACGAAGCCATCGCTTAAGGTGCGCCCCTCGGGCGCCCCCGTAGCTCAGCTGGATAGAGCGCGGGATTCCTAATCCCGGTCTGCCATAGGTTCGACTCCTATCGGGGGCGCCAGAATTGTCTTTAGATTCAGCTCATTATGTAGTCGGTCTGTACCCAGGACATGGGGCCAATCACCCAGGACACGGGGATAGTCGCCCCGGACATGGGAACAACTTCCCCGGACACGTTGGCCATTAGCCCCCTGTCCGGGGCTAGAAGAACATGTCGTGGCAGGTGGTCTAGAACACGTAGGTCGCGTAAGCGAGGACTTCGACGATGCCGTAGAACGCCGGTCGTTCTCCTAAGGTGGAGCTAAGGTCCATACCGAGTTGCCCACCCACGCCCAACTTGGCGGTGAGGAAGTAGTCGGCACCCACGCCCACGTAGCAGCCCAGCGTGTTCAGGTTGGCGCCAATGACGTCCCAGACACGGCCGAACGACAACTGTACTTGGCCATAGGGAGACACCGGCAGGTCCAGGTCGGTGAGGCGATAGCGGCCCCCCAAGCGCAGCCGCAGCGGCACGCTTCCGGAGATACCAAAATCCAAACCGCCCACCGCCGACACCGCTTTGGTGAAGGCGTATTCGCCCTGGACATTGAGCTCCAGGTAGGCGCCGGACGCGCCCAGGGCTGAGCCCATGAGAATGCCGGGGCCAATGCCAGCCGAGCCGGACCAGGTGCCTGGTTCCACGGTGCGCGCCTGCACCAGCGCCGGGGCGAGCAGCAACACAACGGCTACCAACGAAGTTCGCATCAGGTTAACCTCGCAACGAAAGCGACGCGTAACATGGGACCTAAGCGACGTCAAACCAGAGTCTTGCCTGCTGACATCGCGATCGCGACGTTGGTTCGGCAAATGCCCGCGCCGGTGCGGGAGGTGGTGCAGTGCCTGCACGCGGCCGAGGGCGCGCCGGTTTTGGTGGGGGGCTGTGTGCGCGACGTGCTGCTGGGGCGTCCCCTGGCTGACTGGGATTTGGCCACGTGCCTGCTCCCAGCGGCAGTGGCGACGTTGTTTCCCAAGGTGGTGCGCGCTGGGGAGAAGCACGGCACGATCATGGTGCTCACCCAAGCGGGGCCGGTGGAAGTGACCACCTTTCGCGGCGAAGGGGCCTACCTGGATGGCCGCCGGCCCGACAGCGTGACCTTTTTGACAGACGTCGAAGCCGACTTGGCGCGGCGGGATTTTACCATCAACGCCATCGCCGTCGATCCGGTGGCCGGCAGACTCATCGACCCCTTTGGTGGCGTCGGTGACCTGCAACGGGGATGGGTGCGCACCGTGGGCGATCCGGCGGCCCGTTTTGGTGAGGATGGCCTGCGGACCCTGCGGGCGATTCGTTTTGCTGCCGTGTTGGGCTTCAAGGTGGCGCCCGCCACCGCGGCCGCTCTGGCAAAAGCTCGTGTCACGTTGGCCAAGGTGGCCTGGGAACGTCGGCGGGTGGAGCTGGAAAAGAGCTTGGCCAGTCGCTGCCCGCTGGTGGGGCCTCTGAAGTTGTTGGTGGCTTCTGGGCTCATCGCGGAGTTGGCCCCAGAGCTCGCCGGCACGCCACCACGAACGTTTGCCTTGCTCGAAGCACTCCCCCCGGCGCCCTGGTTGCGGCTGTGTGGCTGGGGGGTGCTCGCCAAGCTGTCGGCAACGGCGCTGCGTACCGTCGCCCTGCGGTTAAAACTATCGCGGCTTGATGTGGAGTTGCTGCTTACGACTCAGGCGGCCTATGCGGCGTTTCCAGCCCGCGCCAACGCCGCGGCGTTGCGTCATTGGTTATCGACCTGGGGGATCGAGCCGTGCCACCAGGCAGCGCTGCTCCTGAGCGTCTTTGCACCCAAGCAGGCTCATGCCTTGCCAACGCGTTTGACGCGACTCGTCAGAAGCCGACCTTGCTTAAGCATCGCCCAACTGGCCGTTACCGGGGATGATTTGGTGGCCATGGGGTTGTCTGGACGGCAGGTAGGGGGGGGACTGCGGGCACTGTTGCACGTGGTGTTGGAGCGCCCCAGTCGCAACACGCGCGCGCAACTTTTGCGACTCATCCCCAACTTGTCCACAACGCTTTAGGGCGTATCGGAGCGGCAACCGCCGTTTTTGTTCATTGGGTTCTTCGCCCCCAGGGTGGCTGCCCATTTGATCGTGGCACGATCCGGAAAAATTAGTCTTTTCAACTTGTTATGGGCACGTTCTCAATGCTATTTCTGACTTCAACAGTGTCAAAATGGGGTGGGTCGCCGGACGCCAGGGTTGGTGACGGGTTGGGGATGGCCTGTGGAGAACTGTGGGAAGAGGGGGACGGCGGCGTGAGCGTGGTTGTGGACGAACGAAGCGTTGACAGAACTGGGGCCGGCGATTACCAAGGCCGGATGGTGGGTTTCCCGCGTGCCCTCGCTGAGCTGACTGCCCGGCTGGGGCGTCCTTTTACCAATGAGGCATGGCTTATCGAGGCCATGACCCACTCTACCTTTGCCAATGAGCATCCCCATGCTGGCCCCGCCAACGAGCGCTTGGAGTTTTTGGGAGACGCTGTGCTCGACTTGTTGGCCGCTCGGCTCTTGTTCGATCGCTTCTCCAACGAGATGGAAGGCGAGCTGACTCGCAGGCGGGCGCGCGTGGTACGGCGCGAGGCTTTGGCCGTGATGGCACAGGATCTGGAGCTGGGGACGTTTCTGCGGGTGGGCGAGGGGCAGCGTAAGGGCGTGGTCTCCGACCGCGTGTTAGCCGACGCCTACGAGGCCCTGGTGGGGGCGGTGTTCATGGATGGCGGGTTTGCCGCGGTGGAACAGTGCTTTGCTGCGGCGTTTACCAATGCCATCGACATGGCCGCGCAACCCATTGATTTTAAAACGATTCTTCAGGAAGTTTGCCACACCCGTGCTTGGCCTTTGCCAGACTACCGGGTGGTGGCGGTGACCGGGCCCGACCATGCACGGGCCTATACTTGTGAGGTTCGGGTGTCAAACGCGGCCAAAACGCGCGCCACCGCCCCGAACAAACGCGATGCCGAGCAAGAATGTGCCCGGCAGGCGCTGTTGGAAGTTGGGAGTGCTACGTGAAGCAAGGTCGATCGGGTTTTGTGGCCCTGGTGGGCAAGCCCAACGTCGGTAAGTCGACGCTCGTCAACGCCATGGCCGGGCAAAAACTGGCCATTGTGTCCCCCAAGCCGCAAACCACCCGCAACCGCTTGCGGGCCATCGTGAACCGTCCCGGCGCCCAATTGGTGCTGGTGGATACCCCCGGACTCACGGAAGGCGGGGATGCCCTTAGGCAAACCCTGCGGCGCATCACCGGTAGCGCCGCGGCCGATGCCGACGTGGGTTTGGCGATGCTCGAAATTCGCGGCATCAAGCCCGAGCTCGACGATATGGACCGGCAGGTGCTGGCCATGGCGCAGCGCCAGGGACTCGTGGTGGTCATCAACAAGGTCGACCGCCTGCCCGACAAGGCGATGCTCTTGCCCTGGATGGAAGTGTTGCACGGCGCCACCGGCGGTGCGGTGGTGATCCCGGTGTCGGCGCGCACGGGCGATGGTTTGGAGGTGTTGGAGCGGGAGCTGATTTCGCGCTTGCCCGAAGGGCCGTTCCTGTTCCCTGAAGACATGGTCACCGACGAAGCCGAACGGGCTATCGTTGGCGAACTCGTGCGCGAGCAGATCTTGCTGCAAACCCATGAAGAAGTGCCGCACGCCGCTGCGGTGGTTATCGAGAGCTTCGAAGATGGGCGCGGCGACGACGATGGCCTGTGCCGCATCGAGGGGCGCATCTACATTGAGCGCGACTCGCAGAAGGGCATTTTGGTGGGCAAGAAGGGCTCGCGCATCAAGAGCATCAGCGAAGCGGCACGCCACGAAATCGAGGCGCTCTTGGGCGCCCGCGTTTATCTGCGACTCACGGTGCATGTCAGCAAAGACTGGCGCAAGAATGAACGGGCTGTGTTGAAGCTCGGCTACGGTGATAACGAATGAGTGCGATGCAGCAAGCCTTGCCCCTGGTAGCGCTGGTGGGGCGCCCGAACGTCGGCAAATCCACCCTGTTTAACCGCATGGTCGGCTCCCGCACCGCGCTGGTAGATGACCGCCCTGGGGTCACGCGCGACCGCCTATTTGGCGAGTGCCGTCACGAAGATCGCATCTTTCGCGTGGTGGACACCGGTGGCTTTGAGCTCGATACCACCGACCAGATGTTGCTGTCGGTGCGCGAACAGGCGCAATTGGCCGTCGACGAAGCTGACCTGGTGCTGTTCGTGCTGGATGCCGAAGCCGGCGTGCAAGCGGCCGACCACGACATCGTGGAGCTCTTGCGCAAGGCCAACAAGCCGGTCATTGCGGTGGCCAACAAGGTGGACACCCAAGGCCACGAGGAGCGGGTGGGCGAGTTGTATGAGCTCGGGCTCGAAGCGGTGCTGCCGGTGAGCGCCGAGCATGCCCGCGGCGTGGCTGAGCTGTGCGACCTGATTGTCGAGC
>JAKLEG010000022.1 GCA_022703175.1 Myxococcota bacterium
CCCGACAACCTGACCAACTTCAAGATCCGCGCGAAGGCAGTGGATACCAGCGGCAATCGCTTAGGCTTTGGCACCGGTATGATTGCCGTGCGACTGCCGTTGATTGTTCAGCCCGCCTTGCCGCGCTTCGTGCGTCCGGGGGACAGCTTTATGGCTGTCGGGATTGGCCGCGTGGTCGAAGGTCCGGCGGGTGCAGGTGCGGCTGAGATCCGCGTGGAGGGGGTCACGGCTAAAGAGGGGCTCACGCAGCGATTGGAATGGCGGCCCAACTTACCTGTGCGCATCGAGGTGCCGGTGGCCGTGCTCACGCCGCCGTACGATGCTGCGGGTAAGCTTGCGCGCACGCAGGTGAGCTTCGCGATGGCGGTGACCCGCAAAGCCGATGGGGCAAGCGACGCCTTCAAGGTTTCGCTACCCATTCGAGATGATCGGGAACCCGTGGCCATCCGCCAGATACTCGATCTGGCCGGGGCAACCCCAGTGACGTTAACAGGGCTCACCGAAACGGCGAGGCCGGGGACAATTCGTCGGGAGCTTTTGGTCTCCAATGAACCAGGCCTGGTGAAGATGGCGGCGGGTCTAGACTTTTTGTTGAGCTACCCACACGACTGCACAGAGCAGCGCTTGAGTCGCGCTCGCTCGCTGTTGGCGCTACGAAAGTTTCGCACCCTTTTGGCACAACGCGGCGCCGACCAAGATCTGGATCGCGGTGTCAAAGAGACCTTCGCGCGACTCCAAGCCGCCCTCGATCCGTCGGGCCTCGTTGCCTATTGGCCTGGCGCCCAAGGCTACGTGACGCTGACCGCGTGGAGTCTGATGTTCTTGGTAGAGGCCGAAGAGGCCGGCTACACCGTCGATGCCGGGTTGAAGAATCGCCTGCGCGAGAGTCTCCGCCAGGCCGTGCGTTCTGACTACAGTCGCTTCGTGAGCGGCGAGGCCTGGGAAGAGCGAAGCTGGGCGTTGGCAGCGCTAAGCCTTACTGGCGACAAGAATCCGGCCTATCTAGATGAGCTGGGTCGAGACGCGCGTTACCTCGACCTGGAAGGCACGGCCGAGCTTTTGGTCGCCTATGTGCGTTCTGAGCAGGGTCAGAGCAGCGTGGCCGAGAGTCTACGCAAGAAGCTTTTGGACGGCGTGATTTTCCGCTTGCACCAGGGCAAAGAGATCTACGGTGGGTTGCAAGCCAACCAAGGCGCGCGCAATGCGCTGTTGCTGCCTAGCGAGACCCGCACCTTGGGTGAGTTGACTCGCGCTCTCAATCGCTCCCAAACCAAGCATCCTCGCCTGCCGTTGTTGACCGACGCCCTGGTGACGTTGGGGCGGGACGACGGTTGGGGTAGCACCAACGCCTCCTCGTCTGCGCTGTTGGCGTTGAGTGAAGTGTTGACCCAAGGTGGGCGCGGAACCGAAACGCGCAAGGTTGTCGTGAGCCTCGACGGCAAAGAGAGCACGTTGACGGTGGCACCCGCGACTCCGCTTGCGAGCCTTACCCAGCTGCAAGGTGGCGCGGTCACGGTGCGCGCGGATGCCGGCAAAGATGCTTTGCTCCTGCGCAGTGAGCTTCGCTACGTGCCCGCGGCCGATGGCTCCACCGTGGCGCCTGCGTCATCAGGCTTTGTGGTCTCACGGGAATGGCAGCGGCAGCAAGGGGAAGGCGTCCCAGCGGAGGCAACGCACCTCACCAATGCCGGTACAGTGCTTCCGGTTTTTGTCACCGATGTGGTGGAGGAGCACGTGCAGGTAGTGAATCCCAAGGACCGCACCCATGTCGCAGTGATCGTGCCACTCGCGGCCGGCATGGAACCGATGAATCCGAACCTGGCCACGGCGCCACCGGAAGCCATGCCCACGGGGGCTTTAACACGGCCGGCAACTTACGTGGCGTTCTTGGACGATGCCGTGACCTATTATTTCGATAGTCTTCCCAAAGGCACCTACGACTTCTATTTCCGCACGCGTGGCTCGGTTGCAGGGCGATTTATCCAACCGCCAGCGCGGGCCGAAATGATGTACGACATGACGGTGCGCGGGAACTCGGCAGGCGCGGTGGTGACAGTGACGGCCAAGGAGGCCAGGCGCTGAGCGCAGGCCAGAAGTGATGGTGGCTTGGCACAGTAACCGAACCGGAGGACGCCGCGAGGCGTTATCCATCAGACAGACGCTCGGACGGTTGGCGCTGGTCGGCCTGGTGCTGGCTGTCGTCCCCGCGGGGGTGGCCTTCTTTCGCGCCAACCTTGAGGCGCCGCCTCCCACGGTGATCTTGCGGGACCGCTATGGTCGCTTCTTGGCCGAAGTCGGTAGCGCAGCCAACGGCGATGCTGGCTACTGGCCGGTGGCAGAGCTCTCCGACAAAGTGGTAGCTGCGACCTTGGCCGCCGAAGATCGTCGCTTCTACACGCATCCTGGTGTCGATCCACGCGCTGTGGCTCGCGCGTTGCACCAAAATCGCCAACCAGGTCGGCGTCGTAGTGGTGCCTCCACCCTTGCGATGCAGGTGGCGCGTTTGCAAACGCCGACTGCGCGCACCTATCTCAACAAGCTGATGGAGAGCTTAACGGCGCTGTGGCTAACGGCCCGCCACGGGCGTGAGGCGGTGCTGCGTCACTACCTACGCATCGTGCCGTATGGCAATCGCACGCGGGGGATTGGCTATGCGGCCCGACGTTATCTCGACAAGCCTGTGGCAGACCTGTCATGGGCGGAGGCCGCGTTCCTCGCTGCGCTGCCCCAATCTCCGGCGCAAATGAATCCGTTGACGCCCAGCGGTCGGGCCAAGGCCTGCAAACGCGCCGAGGGCATCCTGACGGTTCTGCATCGCCAAGGCCGATTGACTGATGACGAGCATCAAACGGCATTGTCTCGTCTTGCGACCTTAAGCTTCCCCAAGCCACCCAGCCGCGACGAGAGCGCGATTCATGTGATTTTGCACCTGGAGCGGCAGCTGACCACCTGTCTGACGGAGCATCGTTGCCCAGAGTTAGAGCGCCGTCCCATCGTCGACACCACGCTGGATTTGGAGCTGCAGGCTGCGGTGACCCGCAAGGTACGCGCGCGCTTGCACGAATGGCAACCGGACGGCGCTGGCAACGCTGCCGTGGTGGTGGTGGATGCCCCAACGTCGGAGGTCGTTGCGTGGGTAGGTTCGGGCGATTATCGGGCAGAAGAGCATGCTGGGGCCATCGATTTTACCGGCATCAAGCGCTCCCCAGGGAGTGCGCTCAAGCCGTTCTTTTACGCCTTGGCGTTGGAGCGTGGCGAGCTGACACCCGCCACGGTGTTGGCCGATCTTCGTCGCGCCGACGGCCTTGTGCGCAATGCCGACGAGAAGTTTTTAGGGCCGATGTTGCCGCGTCAGGCATTGGCCAATTCACGCAATGTGCCGGCGGTGGAGGTCCTTGAACGAGTTGGGTTTGGCCGCACCTGGGACTTTCTCGGCGATTTGGGTCTGCACGAGGGGGCACGACGTGGTCGCGCTGAACAGCTTGGCTACGGCATGGTACTGGGGAATTTGGCCGTGTCGCTGGAGGCCTTGGTGCGGGCCTATACGGTGTTCACGCGCGAGGGTGAATTGCACGATCTGATCTTGTATCGCGGACAACCCACCACACCGATGCGGCGCTTGTTGTCCTCTGAAACGGTCCGACAGGTGGCGCTCTTTCTGGCCGATCCGGCCGCACGCCTACCTACTTTTCCCCGTATGGGGGCGAGCGAGTATCCCTTCCCGGTGGCTATCAAGACCGGAACGTCGTCGGGTTATCACGACGCTTGGAGCGTCGCTTGGTCGCAGCGACTGCTGGTTGGAGTCTGGGTGGGACATCCAGACTATCGGCCGATGCGCTCACTCTCCGGACATCGTTCGGCGGCTGTGCTCGCCCGTGATCTGATGTTCTTGCTACCGCACGCCGACGCCCATGGTCTGGACGATGTGGCTTTGCCGCCGCCGCGCGGCTTCCACCCTGCGCGCTTGTGCGGCCTAAGCGGAAAGCTTGCGACGTCGGCCTGTGAACACGTGAGCCTTGAGTGGTTTGCACCTGAGCGCATGCCGCAAGACACATGCGATGTGCATTTGCGCCACATGGTGGACAAGCGCACGGGTTTTCTGGCCACACTCGCGACACCGGTCAGCCAGAGACTGGAGCGCACCTTTGTGACTTTGCCGGCGGAATTTGCGGAGTGGGCAGCGAGCGAAGGGTTACCGACGTTGCCGCAGGTGGCGTACAGCGCTGGCGCCGCGCCTGAGGTCGCAGCCCGCAAGTCGCTGGAGGCGCAAGCCTTGGTGGAGCGGCTCATACCGCGCGAGGTGTCGATACATATTCAGGCGCCGCGAGACGGTATGCGTATTGTGCGCGACCCAGAGAGTCCTGACGATGCGGCCACACTGGGCCTTACCGCAGTCGTGAAACCCACCACCGCGGCCGTGGTTTGGTACGTCGATGGTCAGCCGTTTGCGACGGTTCGCTATCCTTATACGGTGCGTTGGCCACTGCAGAGTGGTGAGCACCGTTTCCAAGCGCGCGCTGCCTATCAGTCAGGCGCTTCACCCTGGGTCACGGTGCTGGTTGAGTAGGGGGAGCGAGGAGCTAGCGGCGACGCAGCCTACGCCCAACCCACAGCGCGATCACTGCAAGTGCTGCAAGGCCCGGTGATGCTCGGGTACCTTGGCAGCCTCGACCTTCAGTGTCCTCGCACCCGTTGCTAACATTGCTGTCGGTATCGGCCGTTTTGCCGAGGCAGCGATCGAGCACGCACTCACCCTCGGCGCAATGCGCGATGGCATTGGCCACATTGCAGGAGTTGCCGCAGCTGCCGCAGTTGTCGTTGGAGCTGGTAAGGTCCATACAGACGCCATCGCAGGCGGTGCACTTCTGGCAATTGACCCGCGCGCCGGGTGTTAGCGCGGCACAAACTCCGCCGCCGGCAGCGCAGTCACTGACGTTCAGACCGCTTGCGGCGCCGCAGTACGAGTAGATGTTCCCATCGCACTGGCCGTTGTAATCAATATCGCCGCATTCGGACGGCAAACAGTCATAACCGGTTTTGGATCCCAAATAGCCGCAGCTCTGGCCTCGTTCTACGCAGTTATGTGTGTAACGGTAGCCATTAGCGCACCAGACGGCATCACCGTCTTCGCAGTGGCTCGCCACGTTACCGCCCTCACACAAAGTGAGCTCGGGCGGTAGGCCCGCGGCGGCAATGGCGTCGACCCAAGCGGCCACGACGTCCACGCGGGTTAGATGGTCGACGTCGACGCACGTCATGTCGCCGCCCTGCTCGGTTCCGACCACCACCGGAGGCGTCTGTGTGTCGGGTTGCCACAGAATCGGCCCACCTGAATCACCGCTGCAGATCCCTTGGATTCCTTCGCCGTCCACGGTGACGGTTTCACTGTCGGAGCCAATCACTTTGACGCTCGCAAAAAAGCGCCCATCGTTGATGCTGGTGTAGGGTTGATTCACACCATAGCCCGCCGCGTCTACCTGTCGGCCGAGCCAGCTTGCGTCCACGGGGTCCCGATTCATACCAATCGGTTGGACGCCTGGTACAGCGACGGTGGCATCGGTGCCAAGCACGAGCAGCGTGAAGTCGATGTCGGGGTGCTCATGCAACTCGGCCAATGGGATCAAGGTCGCGTCATCACCCGGCTTGAGGCCAAATCCGACGCGGATGCTGCCCAACGGGTCGGCATTGTCGATCGTGCAGTGGCGCGCCGTGGCGACGAGCCTGGGCGCGATCAAGGTGCCCGAGCAGAACATCTCGCCACTTCGGTCGGCCAAGAAGATGATCGCGAGTTTTTCATTCTCGGTGAGGAATGTGTTGATCGGCTCCCGTTGTCCATTGACGATGGCGTCCGTCGAGCTTGTGCCCGTGACCAAGTCCGGCGTGCCATTGCATGCCACCAGCAATCCTGCGAACAACCATGTGCTGTTGTGAAGCTTCATGCGCTGGAGCCTGGCACAATGGCGCGCGCCTGACAATTCCAAGCCTTGACCTTCCTCCACAGCATCTCTATCGATAGCCGCGCATGAAACGCTCACTGTTTTTGTTGCCCTTGTTGGTTGCCTGCAGCTCTACAACGACGGTTGCGCCCCAACCTGCGCCCGCGGCCCCGCCTGCCACCCCACCGGCGGCAGAGGTGCCCCCGGTGGTTCTCAGCCCCGCGCCAAGTGCGCCTGTGGGCGACCCGCAAAAGGCCGAGGCGTTGGTAGAACAAGGTCGCGCCATGCAGCGGGAGCGCGGTGAAGGTGGCGCCCAAGAGGCGATCAAGCTGTATCAAGAGGCGCTGGCCGCTCAGCCGGGGCACGCGAGCGCGCTGTGGGAGCTCGGTTGGTCGTATCAGGTTGCCGGTGACTTCGAAGCCGCCGTGACCGCCTGGCAGACGCTGAAGAAGCAGTCACCCGACTATCCTGAGCTTGGCAAGCATTGGCCGGTGTTGTTGATGCGGCGTGACCAGGCCAGGGCGCTGGCGGCGTTGCCCGACCCTGGCGTCTTGCCGCCCCGCGAGGAAATTCCCCGCGAGGGTCCGAGCTTGACCCTCAATGGTGTCGGCGACGTGCAATTGGGGCGCGGCTGGCCGCCCGCCCGCGCCGAGCTGCCTCCCGATGATGCGCGCGTCTTGTTCGGCCCCCTCAAGGGGGTTCTGCAAAACGCCGATGTGACCTTTGGTAATCTTGAAACCGCATTGGCCGACACCGGCGAATCGACAAAGTGCGGGCCCAAGTCGACCAAGTGCTTCGCTTTCCGTGCCCCCACGAGCTTCGCCGCTGCCCTCCAAGAGGCCGGCTTTGACGTGATGAGCATCGCCAACAATCACGCCGGAGACTTTGGCTTAGAAGGGCGCTTGTCCACCAAGAAGGCATTGGACGGCGTCGGAATTCGCTACAGCGGCACGGTGGGCGACATTGCCAGCCTGGAGGCCAACGGCTTGAGAATCGGCCTCATCGCGTTCTCGACGGGAGGGGACGTCTATCGCGTGCAGGAGATTGACGTGGCACGGCGCGTGGTGGCCGAGACCAAACGGCTCCATGACGTCGTGATCGTTTCTTTTCATGCCGGGGCCGAAGGCTCCGAGGCGGGTCGGGTGCCCAAGGGACCCGAGAGCTTCTACGGTGAAAGTCGTGGGGATGTGTATGCCTTCGCGCACGCGGTGGTGGATGCTGGTGCGGATTTGGTGATGGGGCACGGGCCGCATCGGTTTCGCGGCATGGAGCTCTACAAGGGCCGGCTCATCGCCTATTCATTAGGTAATTTCTGTACTTACAAAACCTTCAGCCTGGTGGGGCCGCTCGCCGTGACCGGGGTCTTGAAGGTCACCTTGGCTGCCAACGGTGTCGCGACCGCCATCACGCTCCAGTCGGCGGTCATCGAGCAACCGGGCATTCCGACGCCCGATCCAAAGGGTCAGGCCGTGGAGATCGTACGCGGTCTGTCTCAACAAGATTTCGGTAGTGCGCTGTTAGGGCCCGATGGCACCTGGCAGCGGCCCACCGCCATCGGTCAGCAATAGCACGGCTCTAGATCTCTTTCAGGAGAGATGTGTCGGAGTGAACCCGTTTCTTCTCGCGTGGACCTAGGTGCAAATCTGATTACGGCGCGCTGCAGGCGAGTGCCGCTGTGCACAGGTGCGGCGTCACGCTCAGGTCGCAATGGCTGCTCATGCATTGGGCATTGAGTGTGCATGGGCTGCCGTCGGCCACAGGCGCCACGCAGAGGTTGGCCTGCCAATCACACGCCAAACTCGCTTCACAGTCGGAGGAAACGCTACACGCCTCACCGACTCCGCTTGGCGCTCCGCAGGTGCGGCTCGCGGCCAGGCATACGAGCTCGGCGGTGCAGGGCGTGGAATAGTTGCAGTCGTCGCCTACGCCGGGGCGTGGTGTGCACGTACCGGTGGAGTCGTCACAGAACGCCGTCGCCGTGCAACCGCCGGTGAAGGTACAGGGTTCACCGACCGGAATTGTCTGCCCGCACACGGCTACTTGGGTGCAATGTCCGGACACACACGCCGCGTCGGCCACGCAGTTGCTGATCCCGGGTGTCCAAGCGGTGCAGCTCTCGCCGGGCATCCGCCGCGACGCGCAGATGCCGCCATCGCACAAGAGAAACCCGGCACAGCGGTCGGCGACGCCGCACGCCTGGCCTTTGGCAACCGGTTGTTGGCAGGTCCCCAAGCTTTCGTGGCAGTAGCTCGATGCACACTCATCATCGCCGCTGCACGCGGCGTTGACGGTCTTCGCCGCTGTGCACAACTCGGTGGTAGGTTCGCAATAGGTCCCGATGGCACAATCGGCGCTGCCTGAGCAGTCACCACCGGCGCCGGGACGTTCCTGGCATATCGGGCAACTGCCGCTCACGTCGCAATAAAGGTCACTGCGGCAGTCCGCCGCTTCACAATCCTCGCCGACGCCAGCGGCAGGCTCATCGGTGTCAACGCGCAAGACGAGACACGGCGCAGGTAGTGCCTGCATGAAATCAAACCCAGCGCACGGAGCGCCCGCAAGGGTTGCGGCACATGCGTCCAATTCGGTGCGAGTGTTGAAGAAGCGCACGGTGCTGTTGCAGCTTGTACCATCGGTGATGCTCGACACCATCGCGCTGACGCAGGCGCTCGCGCTTGATGTCAGGTGGCCATCGGTGTTGGCGCAGGATTCGAAATGTTGGCACATCGCTTGGTAGAGGCTCGTACCATCGGTGGTGGTGGCGCAGGTGTGGGTGCTGAGGTCACAACCAAGGCCATCGCTGCAGCCGCTTGCGGAGGCGCAGGAGCTACCCAAGCCGCCGTCACCCGTACAGGTGTGCGCATCGATGTCGCAGGTGAGTGGTGCTAGGCACTGGTTGGCTGCGGTGCAAGCCGCATTGAAGCCGCCCTTGGCGACACAGATGGAGGTCTCGCCGCTACAATAGGCGGTGCTGACACATGGCTTTTCCGCGCAGCTTTCGCCAACGACCACCGGACAGGTGTCGGTGGTTTGGCAGGAGGTTCCCGAGCCCTTGGCGTTCGAGCTCTTCTTCGAATCACCACAAGCGCTAGACGTCAGTAGGGCGGCACAGAGCCACACGCAGGGTTTGACGGACATCGGTGTTCTCCGAGATTTTGGGTCGCTCGTCAGGTTGTCGAGAGTATGGCTGATTGTGGCGAGATCAGAAAGAACCGGGCGCAGCCTCGTGCAAGCGCTGCGCCCGGCGCTCAAAATGGCTGGTGTCTGACTACGGCATCATGCAAGCGGCCACTTCCGCGCACACGAACGGCTCAACCGCGGTGTCGCAGTAGCCGGTCTCGCAGTCCCAGGAGTACGTGCACTCCGCACCGAGCGCGATGAGCGGCGCGCAGACCGGCTCACTGAGGTCGGTGTTGCAACGCAGGTTCTCATCGCAGAACCCGTTGCCAGCACCGCACGCGTCGCCAAGTTGCAGCGGCGCCATACACACATAGCCGGTCCCGTCGTAGACACATTCCATGCCGCTCTGGCATTCATCACTCTCCGAACACTCGGCACCGGCGGCCTTGCGCGTGGTGCAACGTTCGGTGTCGTAGTCACAGTAAGCGGAGGTCACACAGCCCGCCGACGACACGCAGGGGCTGCCCACTGCGATGGTGTTGCCGCACACGGCTGTGGCTTGGCAGGTACCACTGACACACACCGCACCGGTCGCACACGGGAGGCTGGCGCAGGACGCGCCGGTTCCCACCATCGACTTACATGTGTTGCCTACACATCCCATCTCCCCCGCGCACTTATCGGTGCTGGTACACGCGGCACCCAGGGTCAAAGCCGTCGTGCACTTGAGCGTAGCCTCGTCGCACCAATTCGACAGACATTGCCCGTCGTACTCGCAGGTGGCACCCAAGGCGAGCAGGGCCTGGCAGGTGCCGCCGGTCTCAGCGCAGTAGTAGCCTTCTTGGCATTCGTAGTCGCTCACAGAGCAATCGCCGTTCAGGCCCGGTGTCGTCACACAGACGTCGCAGACGCCTTGCTCACTGCTCTCGACGCAGACGGCGCTTGCCACGCAATCTTTGTCGTAGCAGCTCTCGCCGATGCCGGCCATGGGATAGTCACTGTACTCGAATTCCAAGCTCGCGCAGGCGTTGCCAGCCGGCAGGTTACCGTACAGGACGTCGCAGTCCATCGCGGCCATCGCCGTAACGCAGGCCTGTAGCTCACTGTCGGTATTGCCAAACCCAACCTCGACGCCGCAGCCTTCGCCAAACATGTAGGTCTTGCAACTGGCCACGTCGGCAAACATCCGCCCATGTGTTGCCGCGCAGCTTTCCTGTTTCTCACACAGGGCGTTCTTCAAAGCGGTTGCGGCAGTGGTAGGCGTGCCGCCACCCGGGTTCTTTGTGGAGTCTTTCTTGTCGTCACCGCAACCCGAAAGCGCCGTCGCGCCCAATACGAAACTTAGTGCCAATGCTTGCAACTTCATGAACCACTCCTTAGGTAAGGTGTTGAGGGGTTTTCGATAGACGGAAAAATGACTGACCTATTCATGCCGAAAACCAGACTGTAGGTCGAGCCCTGGCGGTGGTACCTCTGCGTTCGGTGACCGACTGGCCCAAATCTTGACGCGCTAGGGACAGGATGCTCTTTTAGTCCTTTCAGGTGGACCGATGTCTGAACGGTATGGCGGTTACTCGCTTCTCGAGCAGATTGGTGTTGGGGGCATGGCCGAGGTCTTCTTGGCCCGGCACTCTGGCGTCGAGGGGTTCGAAAAAGAGATCGTCATCAAGCGGATCCGGCCGCACTTGTCGGCGATTCCGTCATTTGTAAACATGTTCTTGGGCGAGGCCAAGCTCGCCGCGCAGCTGATCCATCCGAACATCGTACAGATCTACGACCTGGGCAAAATCAAGGATTCCTTCTTTATTGCGATGGAGTATATCCCGGGCCGCGATATGTCGGCGGTCATTCCCAAAAGTAAAGCCACCGGCATTCCGTTCCCCATTGAATACGGGTTGAAGATCGCAAGCAACGTCTGCGAAGCGCTCTACTACGCCCATACCAAGGTTGATGCGGTTGGCACACCCTTGCACATCGTGCACCGGGACGTCTCACCCGAAAACATCCGCGTGGCCTGGACCGGGACCGTGAAGATCTTGGACTTCGGCATCGCCAAGGCCGCAACCCACCTGCATGAAACGAAGGCCGGCGAAATCAAAGGCAAGCTGGTCTACATGTCGCCCGAGCAGGTGATGGGCAAAGACGTCGATCAGCGCTCTGACATCTTTTCCTTGGGTGTGGTTCTGTACGAGTGGCTCACCGGCCTGAAGCTGTTTTCTGGCGAAAATGACCTCGCCATCATGAACAACATCATTGAAGGCAAGATCTACCCGCCCAGCTATTTCCGCGACGACATCCCCTCCGAGGTGGAAGCGATCGTGATGAAGTCGCTCGAAAAGGAGCCAAAGCGTCGCTACGGCAATGCCTGCGACATGCAGCTGGATATCGACACCTACCTGTCGGGTTGCGAGTTCACGCCGTCCAACATTCACTTGGCCAACTTTATGAAGCAGCTATTCAAAGATGAACTGGCTGCCGAGAAAGAACGCCGACTGGCCGAGACGCCCACGTCGCCGCCGCGGTTTGCTCGTAAGACCAACCGGCCACAACCGCCGCCACCTCCTGTGGCCACCAGTGGCTCGGGCATCCTCGAAGTCTCTGCCGAGGTTCACGAAGAGCTGGAGCCCGTTGAAGGTTTGCTCGTGCCGTTTGGTACAGCCGACCTGGAGAAGCTCAGGCACCTAGCTGAAGCCAAGAACACCACGATGGAACAGATCGTGAAGGAAGTCGTGGGGACGTTCTTGAAGTTTCAGACCTAAACACGGTCCAGCTGTCGGTCAATCGCGGCCGCCCTTGCGGCGTGGGCCCACCAGCGGCTGTCGGGCGAGTAGGCGTTCGATCGGATCGTAACTGTCGGGCCCATGTTGCGAAAGCTCTGGCGCCTGAGCCACCCAGGCGGCGTAGTCGAGCAAGACATCAGAGATTTTCTCCCAGACTTCGGGAGATGAGTGCATCGGCCCCAAGACACCGGCGACTTCCCACATTTGGTTTCCGGCCACCAGGAATTCGGCGATGCCATCGCGCAATAGGGTTTGCTTCCGTTGGTTGATGCCGCCGAAGAAACCTTTCGAGCGCATGTGGCTGCCGTAGAACAAGAGCACGAGGGCGCGAAAGCCGCGGGCGATGGGAACGACATCGCGGAGCGAATCCAGGGCGCGCAAGAAGCGCTCCAGTCGTTGGACATCCTTGTCGTTCTTCAACCGGAAGCCGGCCTCTGGGTCGTAAATCGGCAGGCCGACTTCACCTCCTAGAAAGTCTTCGACCGCCTGGTCGAACTTCGCCAAGAGCGCGCTCTGATCGGTGCTGATGCCGAAATCGTCAAAGTCGGCGTCAGAAATAAGGTCGACGGCAGCGATTGCGTCGATCCCCAGCGCCTCAACGGCAGGCTCGACGGAAAAGCGTGGATCGGCTTCGTCCAGCTGACCCTGACACATCTCCCAAAGGAAGGTCAGGTAGGGGTCGTTGCCGACCAGCGCACTCACCAGATCGTCGCGGTTTTCGAGACCGCGCATTGTATCGGCCAGGTAGGCGAACTCCTTCTGGAAGGTGGGATCGCCCTGGCGCGCGAGGTCGTAGCAGATGAGGCTGGAGGCAAACTGTGCACGTTCGCCGCCGCGTTTGCGCAGCACATCTAGATACAAGCGCAGACGCTCAGCTTTGTGCTGGAAGGCGTAACAAAGCGCCAGGATGTCATCGACAGCCAACGACTGAATCTCGTCACGCAAACGCTCTTCTGCCGTGGCCAGCTCTTCCGACATCCGTCCTCGCGCTCAGGCACACCCTTCGTGCAACCGACGCTGAGTGTATGGGGGCCCGCCGTGGGGAGTCAAACAAACCAACAGTTCCCACGCGCTAGGGTCGGGCGCAACCCGCGATCCGTGCGCGGGGCCACAGCGCGCCCGAGTCGGCCGGTTTCTTGCGGTCTTAGACAGAGGTTCTACAATCGCAACGGGATTCAAAGAGCATCGCCAAAACGGCGATGGTACCGGCGCTGGGTGAGGATCTTTCGAGAAGGTGAGTGGCGATGGCCCGTGAAAAGCTCTGCGTAGGCATCGACATCGGCGCAAGCTCAGTGAAGCTGTGCCAGCTGAAGGGCTCCAAGGGCAACTACTCCTTGCAGAACTTCGGCCTGGTGCCACTCCCCTCCGAGGCCGTGGTGGATGGCGCTCTCATGAATTCGCCGCGCATCGTTGAGGCGATCCAAGAGCTCATCGCTGCACATAAGATCAAGAACAAACAAGTGGCTATCTCAGTGTCCGGCCACTCGGTGATCATCAAGAAGATTCCGCTGCCGCAAATGACGCGGGACGAGTTGGATGAACAGATCAAATGGGAAGCTGAGTCCTTCATCCCGTTTGACATCCAAGACGTCAACATCGACGTCCAGATCGTCAATCCAAAGTCCGCACAGGCGGGCCAAATGGATGTGGTGCTGGTAGCCGCGAAGAAGGACTTGGTGAACGAGTACACCACCGTCATCGCCGAAGCGGGACTCATCCCTGTGGTGTGCGACGTCGACGCCTTCGCCGTGCAGAATATGTTTGGGGTCAACTACGACTCTGAGCCAGGTCAGTCGGTGGCTCTTGTCAACATTGGCGCGTCGAAAACCAACATCAACATCGTCTCCGGCGGAATTCCGAGCTTCACCCGCGATCTGACGATGGGGGGCAACGCCTTCACCGAAGAGATTCAGAAGCAAATGAATCTATCGTTCGAAGAGGCGGAGGCTCTCAAGATTGGCGGCAAGGATCGTCGCGACACCGATGTGGTGATCCCGCATGATGTCGAACGTGCTCTGCAAGCGGTTGCGGAGAACCTGACCAGCGAGCTGCAACGCTCGATCGACTTCTACGCCGCCACCAGTGCCGATGCGGCGCCGACCGTGATCTACTTGATGGGTGGCAGCGCACGACTCCCCGCAGTTTCTCGGGCCGTCGAAGCACGCATCGGTGTGCCGGTGCATGTCTGCGACCCATTTCGAAAGATTCAGATCAATCCGCAGGATGCTGAGTATCTCCGGACCTTCGGGCCAGCCGCAGGGGTCGCCGTGGGCTTAGCGTTGCGCTACGCAGGAGATGGCTGATGCTGTGCATCAACCTGCTGCCCACCAAGGCAGCCAAAAAGCACGAGAGCGTTCGCCAAGAGCTGATGGCGATGATTGTCCTGCTCATCGTGGTGTTGGGCGGCTTGTTTGTCTGGTCGCACAAGGTGGCGTCCGAGCTATCCACGGCCAGCGCACGTATCGCCAAGGTCAATCAAGAGATCTCACAACTCAAGCAAGACGTCGTGCGTATCGAGGATTTCAAGAAGAACTCCGAAACCCTCGAAAAGAAGATCGCCGTGATCGAGAACCTGCAGCTCCGCCGTACGGGTCCTGCACAGATGCTCGATGATCTAGCCACCATTCTCACCGACCAGCGTAAGGTTTGGCTGACCCGCCTCGCTGAGGGTGGCGGCAAGCTCACGTTGGAAGGAGCCGCGATGGAACATGAAAACATCTCGGATTTTCAGTTGGCGCTGCAACGTCGCTCCAAATTCTTCCAAGCTGCGACTTTGGGCACGGTTCACGCGACGACCAACGGTGGCTTGCCGGTGTTGGAATGGAAGCTCACCTGTTTGACCAACTACACCGGGGGCTAAGCCATGGACAAAATCCTCGAGCGATATGCCAAGATCCCGGCGAAGCAACGCTACCTACTGGTCAGCCTGATCGTGGTCGGCATGATCGCAGGCTACTACTTTCTCTACTACACCGAAGACGCCGCGAAGCTTCAGCAACTCAAGCAGCAATACGCCACGCTGGAATCGCAGCGCGCAGAGAAACAGGCGTACGTCGACAACATGCCTAAATATGAGGCCCGCCACAGCGAGCTTCTGCAGCAACTCAACGCAAAACGCGCTCAGCTTCCCGACGCGGCTGATGTGCCACAGCTGTTGGCCCAGCTTGGTAACAAAGCGCGCCAGGCGGGGCTTACGATCGACAACTTCGAACCGAAGGGTGAGACCAAGAGGGAGTTTGTAGCGGAGCTAGCGTTCGCGATGGCGGTGAAGGGTTCGTACCACGAGATTGCGACCTTCATTGACTCCGTCGGCCGGCTCGATCGCATCATCAACACCAGCGGTCTGACGATGGAGTCGCCGAAAACCGTCAATAAGAAGGTGGTTGTTGATGCGAAGTTCACGCTCTCCACCTACCGCTACCTGGGAGAGGGCAAGTGAACCGCCGAACGCTTATCATTCGCATGGGCTTTGTGGCGTCGTTGGCGCTCGTGGTCGCATGCAGCGAAGAAGGTGCGCAGTCCAAGGTGACCGCCGTGGCTGCGGTTGCTCCCCCTGCGGCCGCCAAGGTAAGCGCCACGGCTGATGCCAGCAACCAGCCCGCCTCCGCCTGGTCCTATTCTCCTGTCGGCAAGCGGGATCCGTTTCGCTCCTATCTGGCCGACCTCGCAGAGCAGGCCACGCGGCCCGACGATGAGCGACGCACAGAAGAAACTGAAAAGTATGAGCTCGACCAATATCGCCTAACCGGTCTGATCACAGGCACGGCGCAACCTAAGGCCATGGTTGAGGACCCCGCAGGCAAAGGTCACGTCCTGCATTTGGGCTCGCACTTGGGCAAGCGCGGCGGACGCGTGACGCGAATCGGCAATGATCTCATCGTGGTGACGGAAGAGATCCGCGCCCCGACCGGGGAACGGGTGTTGGTGCCGATCAACATTCGTCTACCCAAACCGGAGCTTGGACTCGATGAGTAGCACAGCGGTTAGGAGCCAGGTCATGGCAACGACAACGAAGCGACACCGAGCGAGTCAAGTCACGGGTGCGATCGCTCGCCATATAAATGGCGTGATGGTCCTGCTCACGCTCTTTTGCGTGGCGCCGGGCGAGGCTTTGGCCGCCCCGAAAAACCAGGTGTTAGGCGTCGATGTGCAAACGGCTGGCGAGGGTCGTGTCGTTCGTATTCGCACCTCGGTAACGCCGACCTTTACGGTGTTTCGTTTGTCCGACCCGATGCGGGTGGTCGTGGATATTTCTGGCGGCGACCTCACAAAAATCGAGGCGCCGATCACCATTGATGACGGCCTGGTCGACCAGATCGGTGTGCGCCAATTCAATACCGATGGTTTCGCCATAGGGCGTCTGATCGTCGGTTTTTCCAAAACCATCGCTTACGATGTTCAAGCAGAAGGCGCTGCCGTTGTTATTCGGGCTGGCGTGACGTCGGTCACGCCGATCACTGAAGTCGCGCCACCGCCGGTGGCCCCGATCGATCGCGCCGCTGCCGAACGGTTTGATGCCGCGCGTAAAGAAGCCGATGCCGCCGCCACCCGCGCAGGGGAAGAGCGGATCAAGGCGGAACAGGCTGCTCGTACCGCCCGCGAGCAACAGTCTCAGGCCGAGAAGATAGCTACCGAGGCGGAGCGTCTGCGCACAGAAGCCGAACGTGCGAAGGCCGAGGCGTTGGCACTGCGGCAGCACGCCGACGAGGCGATTGCTCGGGATCGTGCCAAGGCCGAAACCGCAGCCCGCGAAGCCGAAGCGAGAGTGGTCGAACTTCAAAAGGCGGCGCTGACGGTGGCCCGTTCACGCGCCGACGCCGAGAGGTTGGCCGCTGAGGCCGATCGCAAGCGGCTGCAGGCTGAAGAAGTCGCCGCAACCGCGAGCGCTAAGCACAAGCAGCAAGTCGCGGAGATCGAAGACGGTTTGGCACGGGCTCAACAAGAAAAGCAGGCCGCCGAACGCGCCCAAAAGCGGGCGCAGCTCGCCAAACAGGAGGCCGAGCAGGCCCAGGCGTTGGCCGAGAGTGCCCGCGGTGCCGCGGAGCGTGCGAGTCGCGAGATTCAAACCAAGCTTCAAGAAATTGGCGTGCGTGAGCGTGACACGCAGGCGGCCCTCACGCGCCTGGATGGTGAAAAACGCGCAGTCGCAGCCGAGCGTGAGCGCATTGCTTCGGAGAAAGTTCAAGTCGCAAGCGAAAAGCAACAGGTCGAAGCAGATAAGGAACGCATCGAGCGTGAGCGCCGCGCGGTTGCAAGTCAGCAGGCCGCGGTAGAATCCGAGCGAACTCGGCTTGGTCAGTTAGAGACCACCCTCTCCTCAACGCAGGCGCGCTTGGAGAGCGAGCGTCGAGCGGTGGCTGACATGCAAACCAAGCTTGCCAAAGCCGAAGCAGAGCGCCGGGAGCGCGAGGCGCACGCGACGACCGTGCGCAAGGCGACGACTCAGGAAATCGAAGAGCTCAACGCCGAGCGCGCGAAACTAGAGAGGCTGCGTCAAAGCCTTGAGGCGACCCAGGCCGAGATTCAAAAAGACAAAGCGACGCTGGCGGATCAGCGGGCCAAGGTGGATGCACTCAAACAGGCCAAGGTGGAGGCTCCAAAGCAGGCAAAGGCTCCGGCCAAGCCGAAAAACGAGAAGAATGCGGGCCGCAGCAAGCTTGCAAACGCGGCACCAGAAACGCCGCCCGAGGCGATTTACGACGATGCCGACGCCGGGGCCGGAGCTCCCGAGGCGATGCCTGAAGAGAGTGCGGTCGCGGTAGCGCGCGCGCGTTTGGTGGGGGTTGAGGCTCAAGGAGATGGTGACGCTGCAGGTGTGCTGTTGCGGACCGATCGCACGCCCAGCTACGAACTGGAGCGCGTAGAAAATCCACCGCGCTTGGTGCTCGACTTGGCCGAGACCGATCGCACCGTGAGTCGTACGAACTACGGCATCAAGAATCCGATCGTGCGCCGCGTGCGCTTGGGCGACCATGGCAATCGCCTGCGGGTGGTGTTTGACCTCGCGCGCGCCGATCGCGAGCCGGTGGTAACGGCCACCAAGCAAGGCCTCTTGGTGAGCTTCAAGCGGACCGTGGTCAAGGCTGCTGTGTCGCCGTCGACCACAGAAGCTGCGCGTGAGGTTGTCGGCACAGTTGTGCGCGACGTGCGCTTCACAGGCAACGGCGAATACGCCCGCATTACGTTGGAGTTGGACGGAGCGGTGCAGACCAAGGTCGACGACCGTTCGGCGAAGAACTGGGTTTTGGAGCTAGCCGGTGCCATCGTCCCCAAACGTTTGGAGCAGAGCCTGGACACTGCAGCCTACGGTTCGGTGGTGCGGATGGTATCGACCTATCAGGTGTCGACAGACCCAGCGGTGGCGAACGTGGTGGTGAGCCTGACGGGCGCGGCCAAACAAACCCTGACGCGCCAAGGCAATAATTGGGTCTGGGAAATTCGTGGGCAGAGCCAACCCCTGACGGTGGCCTCTGCTGCCGCACCTCAAACCGCCGGTTTTGCCGCGGAGGCGACGGTGTTGGCCGCCAGCACTCCAACCCAGACGCGGCAGGGGAAGAAGCGCCTAAACCTCGATCTAAAGGATGCCGACATCGTCAACGTGCTGCGCCTGTTGGCCGAGGTGTCAGGCGAAAACATTGTTGCGGGGGACGACGTCAAGGGCCAGGTGACGTTGCGTTTGCGCGACGTGCCTTGGGATTTGGCGCTCGACACCATCTTGAAGTCCAAGGGTTACGACAAGGTTCGGCAGAACAACATCTTGCGCATTGCTCCAGCCGAGCGAATTCGCGCTGAAACTGAGTTGGAGTTGGCGCGCAAGAAGGCCAAGGAGCAGGTCGAAGACACGCGCATCAAGATGATCACCATCAACTATGCGTCGGCTGCGGAAGTGGTCGGGCAGATCAAGCCATTGTTGACGCCGCGCGGCACGGTGCAAGCCGAGAGCCGAACCAACACCATCATCCTCGAAGATCTCGAAAGCAACCTCGATCGCGTGGTGGAGTTGATCCGCCGCCTCGATAAGCAAACGCCACAGGTGCTGATCGAGGCGCGCATTGTTGAGGCCTCCAGCAACAACATCGATGAGTTTGGCATCCAATGGGGTGGCACTGGTCAGGCCACGGCCCAACAGGGCACCTCCACCGGGTTGCTGTTTCCGAACAGCATCATCGCCTCGGGCGGCGCCGACCTCGGCTCAGGCAACATGACGACCGGTACGAGTACCCCAGGACGTTATGCGATCAATCTCCCGGCCACCGTGAGCTCGAACTCCGGCGGTGCGTTGGGCTTCATCTTTGGCTCGGCGGGCGGTGCCCAGTTGTTGAATCTGCGATTGTCGGCGTTGGAGGAGATGGGCAAGGGACGCATCGTCAGCTCACCTCGCATTACAACCTTGGACAACAAGACCGCGAAGATCGCCCAAGGCATCGATATTCCGATCACCGTGGTATCGGCGGCAGGTGCGAACACCAAGTTCATCAAGGCCGCACTGCAACTCGAAGTTACGCCGCACGTCACCAACGATGGCAGCGTGCTGTTGAAGATCAAGACATCGAAAAATGAACCGTCAGGCTCGATCAAGGGCGCTCAGGGCGACCCTGCCATCGAGACGAAAGAGGCCGAAACCGAGGTGTTGGTGAAGGACGGCGAGACCACCGTGATCGGTGGCATCTACACGCGTAACACCTCGGAGAGTCAGGGCGGCGTGCCGGTGTTGTCTGAGATTCCGGTGATCGGTTGGCTGTTCAAGAAGAAACGTCACGAAGACAAGCGGGCCGAGTTGTTGGTGTTTATCACGCCGCGCATTGTCAATCGAGACGAGTCGGTGGTGCAAAACAGCTCGTTGCCGGGCAAGGTAACGGAGGCGCAACCCTAGGGAATGCCATGCTGCGCGCTCACGCTGAACCCATGTCGCGGGCCTTGGAGCCAAAGCCAACGCTGCGAACCGGCAGCGTGGCGGCCGAGCGAGCCGTTGCGCCAAGTGTGCGTAAGCCGCTGGTGCTGGTGGGAATTGCGGGTGCAGGGAAGAGCACGGTGGCGCGTCAGCTTGGTGCATGCACGGGCCGCAGTGTCTTCGATCTGGATGACCTGGTGGTCAAGGAGACCGGATTGCCGATTGCGGAGTTCGTGCGACGTCAGGGGCGGGTGGCGTTGTTGGCCAAACAGCGGGCGTTGGTTCGCGACCTGCTCACAGTTCCCAAACCGTGCATCATTGCCGCTGGCGCTGAAACGTTTTGCGACGCGATGATGCGCAGTTGGCTGCTCGCAAAGAGCTGCACGGTGCACTTGGACGTGACCGTCGAGAGTGTTTTGGCTCGGCTGGAGCTGCGCCAGGTGCGGGGGCGCAGCGCGGCCGATCTCGGACCCAGCCTCAAAGAGACCGTGGTGCGCCAGTTGCGCGCGAGTTTGCCTTGGTATCGTGAGGCGGCGCACACTGTCAGCAACGACGGCGCCAAGCTCGAAGATGTGGTCGATGAGATTGTGCGTGTGGCTCGGTTAGAGCGCGTGGAGCATGGCAGACATGTCGCCGTGCGTCGGCACCCGTGAAGGAGAGTTGGCAATGAAAACCGTTCTGCCATGGTGGTTGGCCCTAGGGCTGTTTGGCTGCGGTGTGGAAGAGGGCGCGTCGCTGGAGATTCTTGGCGAGACGGTGCCGTCCTCTGAGTGTGCTGCTACCAACAAAGTGGACGTGATGCGCTCCCATGGCTTTTGGGACCCGCGCGGTTCTTTTGATGTGCCGGTCGGGACGGCGTATGCGATGCCTCTCGTGCTGCGCAATAACTTGCGTCTGGCAGCTGCCGATCCTGCGGGGAGTTTTTCGGGCGACAATCGTCGCGTCGATGCCAACGCGTTGCAGATCATCGGTTTTGACGCATGTTGGGTGCGGGCGGATGGCGAGGGCGGACCTGCGGAGGCGTCGCAGTACGGGAGCTGGTCCGACGGGGTTCCCGACAAGCTTACGTGCAGCAACTTGCCTTCGGCCCAACGGGCCTGGATCGCGTCCAGCACTATGCTGGAGCCCGACGGTGGGTTGGCCGGCATCTATTTGTCGGTTCTCGATGAAGCGGCGCTGCAGTCCTTGTATGGCAGTGCGTTTGCGCCCCGCGCGATTCCGTCTATCGGTCGCTTCGACCCGTTCACCGGCGCCGTTTCGGCGACCGGGACAGCGTACTCCAACCAGCCGGTGTCACCAGTGAGTGAGCCTCGGGATGCAGCCTGGGGCAGCTACCCGCACGGGAAATCCGCCATCGTGCTGTTACAGGTGCGCGCTACGGCCAAGGACCAGGCTGGGAACACCGTGCAATCCAACTGGTTTGTGCATCCGCTTGAACTTTGTACGGGTTGCCTGGCCGATGCCTGCGGTACGCTTACCGTCGAGACGCCCGCCACCGGACCCTGCCTGAAGGGGAGTGTCGTCAGTTCGACGTGCCTGCCGGCGCAGGGGTACACGGTGACATGCAGCGGCGACTACTCGACGTGCCCGGCAACACCCTAGGCTTGACTCTCACCTCTAAACCCCCTACGGCAGGTTGGCGTGGCCGCTACCTCTTGGGATACACCAACGATGGCAGAGCTGTTCCTCAAACAGGGACACTCGGCTCGTGCGGTCTGGACTTACCGCAAGTATGTTGAGCATCATCCTGAGGATGCCCAGGCGACAGCGCGCCTGGCCGCGATCGAGGAACAGTTGGGGCTTCGGCCTGGAGGAGTCATGAGCTTCCGCGAGCATTTGCAGCGCATTGTCGACAGCACCCCGGGCGCTCTCGCGAGCACCCTGATGGGTTTTGACGGCATCGCGATTGATACCTACCAGGTAGGGAACCCTGACCTCGATGTCGCGACATTGCTCATCGAGTATTCGGCGGCCACCCAACAGGTGCGCAAGGGTGCTGACCTGGTGCCACAAGCGGGTTCGGTGGTCACGGTTGAAATCGCAGCTGAGCATCTCATTGCCATGATGCGCCCGGTCACCGATGAGGTGTTCTTGGGGGTTATCCTGGAGCCGAGTGCCGTGACCGGCAAGGCGCGATACCTGATGCGGTTGGCCGGCCCACAACTCGCCAAAGAGCTTCTGTAGCCTCACTGTTCTTTTCTGTGCCCCCGGCAACCGACTCTCGACTAACGTCGGCGAAGTGTGTTACAGAGCCGCCCGTTCCAGCGAATGGCCGCCTGTGGCCCAGGTGAAAGTGGTGTCTTATGTACGAAGTCAGTGATTTTCGCACGGGTTTGAAGATTGAGTACGAGGGTGAGCCTTACCTTGTGGTCGACTTCCAGCACGTCAAACCCGGCAAGGGCAACGCGTTTACCCGCAGCAAGCTGCGTAATTTGCTGACGGGCCGTGTGATCCAACCGACCTTTAAGTCGGGTGAGACCTTTGGCGAGCCGGACATTGAAGAGAAGCAAATGCAGTATCTCTACAATGATGCTCACCACTACACCTTCATGGACAACACGACATACGAGCAGGTCGCGCTCCAGAAGGAGCTCCTGGGTGACATGGTGAATTGGCTGCAAGAGAACTCCACCTCGACGGTGTTGTTCTGGAATGGCAAGCCGATCACCGTGACGCTCCCCACCTTTGTGATTTTGAAGATCACCCATTGCGAGCCCGGCGTGCGCGGCGACACCGCGACGAACGTGACAAAGCCTGCCACGCTCGAAACCGGTGGTACCGTTGGTGTGCCGCTCTTCATCAACGAAGGCGAGCGCATCAAAATCGATACCCGCACCGGCGAATACGTCGAGCGCGTTAACTACTAGCCCTACGCGATGGGGGCCTTACGCCCCCTATCTCTGCTGACCTTCTCCAGCGACACCAGCGTGAGCTGTCAGGGCTCTGTCTGGCGTATTCGGCGTGTGCAACGGCCGTGAATCCGGACTTCGGAGGGGGGAATTCCTTCAAAGTGTCGCAAAGTGTGTCGCAAATTGGGACACAAGTGTCCATTTGAACGAGGGCCTCACTCGGGCGACGCCATTGGCCCAGGCTTTGCAAACCTTACGCGGGTGAGGTGATGCATGTTTGCACGAGCGAACTCGGGTGCCGTGATTGGTGTAGATGCGCTGCCGGTGATCGTTGAGGCCTATCGGGGCAAGGGTCTGCCGGGGACCAACGTTATCGGGCTGGCGCGTGGTGCGGTGAAAGAATCTTCGGTGCGGGTGCGCAGCGCGATTCAAGCATGTGATGTACATCTGGGCTACGAGCGCCAGGTGATCAATCTGTTGCCCGCCGAGCTCCCCAAAGAGGCTAGCGCTCTCGACCTGGCCGTGGCGGCCGCGTTGATGGCGGTGGGGGACGTACTCCCCGAAACGGCGCTCTGCGGCCGGCGTTTTTTTGGCGAGCTCAGCTTGGGGGGGCACCTGGAGCCGGTACGCGGAGCCGTGTTGGTGGCCGACCTAGCGCGTCGCCTGGGAGAGCAGGAGCTTTTGGTGCCAGCTGCCAATGCTCACGAGGCGGCGGTGATTCCTGGTATTCGGGTGATTGGCGCGCACCACCTGAGCGAAGTGATCGGGCATTTGCTAGGCACGGCACCGCTGGAGCCGGCTCGGCCGGGCGAGGCCAACGCGCTGCCTGACTGTGGTTGTCTGTCGGAGGTGCGCGGCCAAGAGGTGGGAAAGCGTGCCCTGGAGATCGCCGCGGCAGGCAACCATAACTTGTTGATGCTGGGTCCTCCTGGCAGCGGAAAGACGATGCTCGCACGGCGTTTGGCCGGGATTCTGCCGGAGCTCACCCCAGAGGAGAGCATCGAGGTGACGCGCGTGCACTCCGCGGCCGGGACATTGTCGGGCCAAGCCCTGCTGCGTTTTCCTCCTTTTCGTGCGCCGCACCACACTGCGAGTGAGGCCGCTCTTGTTGGCGGCGGCTCCATTCCGCGTCCGGGCGAGATTACGCTGGCTCACCGTGGCGTATTGTTTTTGGATGAGTTGCCGGAGTTTCCGCGCCGGGCGCTGGAGTCACTGCGCGAACCCCTCGAAGAGGGGCAGATTCACATAGCTCGTGCCTCGCTGTCGCTCATGTTTCCGGCCAAGGTGATGTTGGTGGCGGCGATGAATCCCTGTCCCTGTGGGCGCTTTCGCGGCGACCTGAAGCGTCTTGGTATTAACAGCACCGCCGGAGGGCCATGTCTCTGCTCGCTCGAAACCGTGCATCGCTATCGCTCGCGGTTGTCGGGGCCTCTGCTCGATCGCATCGATCTGCACGTGCCAGTGCAAGCGGTTCCCTATCGCGATTACGCTATGGCGGGGGGTGAGGGTGAGTCGAGTGCCGTCGTGCGCGAGCGCGTCCTGAAGGCACGTGCGGTCGCCGCCAGGCGCCTGGGGCCGGGGCGTACCAACGCCTCCATGCGTGAGTCGGAGCTTCGCCAGTACGGCGTGTTGGATGCTTCAGGGATGAGTCTGATGGAAGAAGCCATCGATCAATTCGGGCTGTCCACGCGCGCCGCTGGCCGTGTTGTGAAGGTAGCACGCACGATCGCAGACCTGGCTGGCTCCGAGGCGCTGTTAACGGTGCACCTGGCTGAAGCGATGCACTACCGCATGCTCGATTGGGGCGCTGGTGTCCAAGATGAGGATCTGCCTGTACCCACGCTGTTGTGCGAACTGGAGGCGCCTTGGCTCATTACCGCGCGCCGTGCCGGGAACTAAGGATGAATCCCAGGTCGGGCGCGTCGGAGTTGGTTGCGGTGGCATGCAACGAACCTTGGTAGGCGATGTGTGTAAAGGTAGGGGTGAACGTCGGGCAAAAAAAAACCGCATCCCCTTGCGGAGATGCGGTCTTTTACGTGACAGCTGTAGGCTCTAGTTCGCCAGCGTAACGTTACGGGCTTGCAGCCCCTTGTCGCTACGCACGACTTCGTAGGTCACCTTTTGGCCTTCGGCCAGTGACTTGAAACCTTCGGCCAAGATTGCCGAAAAATGGACAAAAACGTCCTCCCCGCCGTCCTCTGGTGTGATGAACCCGAAACCCTTGGAATCGTTAAACCACTTCACAGTCCCGTTTGTCATTCCGACTACCTCTGCTGCCTTGCGCAGCTCTCGGCCGGGCACGCCCGGCCCTGTGTTTGAAGCCGGGGTCAATGCGTTGCGATGTGGAAGAACCTCTCCCCCAACTAACAACTACATTAAACTCCCATCACCTACCTACGCTTACGATTTTTGTTTGGCAAGAGATCACTTGTACAAAAGTCACATGTCATGACGCATGGCGTTGTTGAGTCTCAACCATGCCAGTTGTTGAACGCCGTAAATTATAGGAAGTCCAAACTGAGCAATACGCCAGTTCCAAGCAGCAATATGCCGCCAACGCTGTAGAACACCACCGCGCGGCGCCAGTGGGCTTGTTGGTCGTGATACAGGTCGGGGCCGTTGTCGGAGGTCAGCGCATGGGCGCGGGCTTTACTCTCGATGCGATCCACGGCGTCCAAGTGCAGGTAATTGAAATAGCCACCCAACAGGGTCGAAACGACCCCGCCTCCTGCCGCCCCCCACACCCACCAGCGATGCCGATAGGGCGTATCACCACCTACGAATGCGGAGCTCTGCGCGAGGTTGACGGTCACGGTTTTGCTCTCACCGTAGGTCAGCTCGACCATTGTAGTAAATGGCACGAGGCCTTCACCCGTGGCTTCTACGGCATGCAGGCCCACGCGGACGTCGGTGCGGGAATTGGCAAGTGGGGTGGTGCCGAGCAACGCACCGTCCACCAGGATTTGCACCCCGGGTTGCAGCGCGACAAGTTCGAGCGTCCCGACAAAGCGCTCGGGTGCTAGCAACTCCACGGCCGCCTTGCGCATAGAGCGAATCAACGCCGCTTCGTCGTCATAGACTTTTTCCGAGCTGCGCTTCATCTCTTGGCCGGTACGCACGTCGATGAGCTTCAACTTGATGATCCGGTCGCTGCCGATCCCTGCAACGTTTCCCACCACGAACGCATCCCAGCCAAGGCCGCCCACCACTTCCACCAGGCACGCAACCATGCCCTCACACGAAGCGAATGCGGCTTGGGTGGTGGGGTCTTGGTTGAGCAAATCATGGGGGCTGATGAGGCGGCCAGCCAAGAGCTTTTGGACCTCGGCGAGCAGCACGCGCTGGACGGCATCTAAGGCGGCGTCGCTCGAACCCATAGAGGTGAGCGGCATCAGCGCCACGGTGCGGTAGTCGGCAGGTGCCATGGTGCCGACCGGCGGTGGTGGGGTGTCGTCGTTGGCAATGGGCTGCAAAGACGCCAGCCAGAAGAGGGGACAGCAAAGCAGGTTCATCTCAGCCTCATTTCACCAGCGCGTGCGTTCATCGCCCCACCTTGTCTTCCTACTCGCGTTCGTCGGCACCGATGTCGGGGGTGCCAGTGCGCACTTGTCCGTCCAAATCCACGAGGCTTGTTGAACCGGTCGCAGCATCTACGCAGCGGTTATTGCCAGCCGCCAGATGTAAGTCGTAGGGGTTGCCACCGACAAACGGACAGACGCGCGGCAGGCTAGCCGCAGGGCCCGATAGCGCGATCGCG